>JANNNN010001005.1:0-22989 GCA_031398555.1 Planctomycetia bacterium
CACTTCTGCACTCTTCACAACCACTTCTCTCGCGCCAGTCCCGCGGGCTGCGACGGCTACACTTACACTGGCTGCGCCGCCGGCCAGCAGCAGCTTTGCGATCTCGTTGGCTGTGGCACCGCTGGTAAGCACATCGTCGACGACGATAATATGTTGCTTCGAAATTCGTGGAGTTGGTTTCAGCTTGAACGCTCCGCGCACATTGTGCGTCCGGTCGGTCCAGCTGAGCATACCCTGCTTGGCAGTTTTTCGTGAGCGCCTGACGACTCCACGCAGCAATGGCCAACCGGTACTCTCGGACACTGACTGAGCCAACGAAGATGCTTGGCAAACGGAGCGAAAGAAAGTTCGTGTCCAATGATTTGGAACGGCTATCAATAGTGGTGTTGTTTTGGCGAAATGCGTTTGAAGTTCTTGGGCGATCAATCCGCCGACGGCTCGACGTAGGAGTTCAAATGGTTTCTTCTTCATTGCAATAACGGCTTCGCGGAGCCGACCGCGGTAGGGGCCGAGCGTTAACACGGCTTTGAATCGCCACTGGGCGGCCTCGCATCGCGAACAAGATTCATTAGGAACTACGGGAGGCAAGGGCGACGCGCAGCGTTTGCATCGGTAATAATCGCTGACGAACAGGGACAAGCAGTCTTCGCAAAAATGCTCATCGGGTTTCGTTGGAGTTTCGCACCACACGCATTCTGGTGGGCATAGCATTGAACCGGCTGATTGCCAGGCTAGTCGAAGCCAAGGTGATGCGATTGAGTCGGCCAAGTTCGCCCCCTGGAACCTCGATTTTACAAACTGAGCAAAAGCAACTTAGTGAATCGAACGGTCGCATCCGGCAGAAGCGACCCGCTTTTAGATACTCCTACTTTCAGCTGCGCCCTACTTCTGGTTACTTTTTCGGCGTTGTTTTCTTGGTGTCCGTTTTTTTATCGGCGGCTCCTGAGTCATCTTTGTCGGAGCCTGCTTTGGTCGTTTTGCCTTTGGAATTCTTTGAAGTTTTAGAATTCTTACCAGTTTTTCCTTCGGCAGCCGCGAGTGGTTTGGCACCCACAATTTCTAGAGATTCGGATTGAATGAATTGCTCTCCGGCGTTTCGCAAGCCCGAGACTTTGACTTGATCGCCCATCTGACAGAACGATGTGTCATGAGAGGTTACCTTGATCACAGCCTTGGGGTCGAGTTCCAATTGAACTTGAGCCGCGCCTGCCTGAACGACCATTTTGCCGGCTTTGACGCCCGCGACTTGGCCAACCACGCGGTAAGCCTGGGCACCGAACGCGCTACCTTTTCCAGTAGCCGCGTTAAGCTTTGTAGAAACTTTGTCCGTTTTTTCTTTGGTCCTATCGCCGGGTTTCTTGGTGTTGCCGACTTCACCGCCGACTTGGTAAACGCCTGGCGTATGCTCTCGAGCTTGTTCTGGGGACATGCGTCGTTGCTGGTTGACCGTGAATACCTCTATTTCATTGACTGGCCCTTGGGCTTGGCCATTTTGGTTCAACTCGGCTGAAAACCGCACCAGCAATCCCGGCGTCAGAAAATCGCGCTCGGCCGTACCTTTGTAGTTAATTGACGTTTGCTCGGAAACGACTGCAAAATACTCTTTTTTGTCTTCGGCAACAATTTTGATTTTGTCCAGAGCCATGGCTTGCATCGTGCCGCTGACTTGAGCAATCTGCAGTCCACCAACTGCTTTTCCAGGGTCCTGAGCGTGAGCGATACCTGAGTGAAGCATCCCTGCCGATACTGCGAAGCCGGCCAACACAGCAAAGCCGAACGAAATTTTAGCTGAACGTGTCATATAGTTAACCGATTCATTCCAGTTGACGATGGTAACCCTACCACTGTGAGCGACTACAGTTCACAATTATACCCAAAGTTCTTTTGCTTCCGAACAGTAAGTTGGCTCAGTTTACTACTTTGCGGCGCCGAAAACACCCTCAAGGATTGTATTTATGTCTTCATCCCAGCGTCCGGTGACCATCAGCACTCTTAAGCAGATGAAGGAGTCAGGCGAGCGAATCAGCATGCTAACAGCCTACGATTTCACGATGGCCACTCTGCTTGAACAAGCTGGAGTAGACGTTTTGCTGGTTGGCGACAGTTTGGGGATGGTCGTTCAAGGTCATTCGACGACCATCCCCGTTACGCTCGGCGAGATGATTTACCATGGAAAAATGGTCGCTCGGGCGGCTAAGCGAGCCATGGTGGTCGTCGATCTCCCTTTTCCGCATGGCCAATTAGGTGTTAACAAGACACTTGCAGTTGCCGCTCGTGTGATGAAGCAGACTGGCTGCCACGCGGTGAAACTTGAAGGCGGCGCCGAGCAAGCTGACACGATTGAAGCGTTGGTCAACGCCGGAATCCCAGTCATCGCACACGTTGGTTTGCGTCCGCAGAGCGTCCATGCACTCGGCGGTTATAAAGTGCAGCGCGACGGAGATAAGTTGCAGCGTGACGCATTGGCTGCCCAGCAAGCCGGCGCGTTTTGTATCTTAATGGAATGTGTCCCACAGGATTTGGCCAAGCAGATTACGGAAATAGTCGAAGTTCCCACCATCGGCATCGGAGCGGGTCCACACTGCGACGGCCAAGTCTTAGTGACCAACGACCTGCTGGGACTAACCGTTGGTCGGGTACCCAAGTTCGTCAGGCCGATGGCAAATCTGGCTGAGCAAATTCAGCTCGCCGTAAAACAATTCAATTCTGAAGTGCAATCAGGTGCGTTTCCAAGTGCGTCTGAATCGTTCTCTTGAATTACCACCAGTGAAGTGGACAATGACAATTTGGAAGATCCTCGTTGAAATCGAGGGGCAAAGCAAAAAACTACTTCAACACGTCGGCTTTTAACTGGTAGAAAACGCCAGTCAGGCCTTCAAGAGGTTTTAGACTCCCATTCACGCGAAGCGTCCCGGCAAGTCGCTGGCGGCGGTAACTCTTGGTCGCGTATTGGTCGCCGGTCAATGAGACTTCGATCATATGAGTCAGCGGAGGCTGGGTGCCGAAGCAGCAGGTTCCTAAATCGGGGACAATCACAAATCGTTTGGCTTGTAAGCTGTCCATCGAAGTCGGGTGAATGTAGCCTTTGATAAAGATCTGCTCGCCGTTCAAATCAATGGCGGCCTGCGTGGGGACGTCTGGCCTTCCAGGCTCGCTCAGAAACGATCCAAAATCGACGCGAGCATAGCCTTCCGGAACTTCGGTTAAGTACACATAAGTATGCCAAACGGGAGCGACGATCAAAGTCACGCCACAAAGGGCAACCCCAGCATACGCCATCGGGCGACCGAGGTACTCGCCAGGGAATCTTCTAAAGGCACTAAAGGCGAGCAATGCGAAAATGAAACCGGCAATCGGCAGCGCGAGCATCGGGACAAAGATAAACGCCGTCAAACCGAACAAGGACAGGATTAGGGAAGCAACCGCCGACTGCGAGACCGATTGATAGAGCTCGAAGCCAGAATCCAAGGCGGGACCAGTAACTGAATCTTCAACATTCTCAATCGTCGTAGCCATTGTTTTCCCAAGTCTCCAATACGTCTCATCTACGCTCGTTTTTCACTGCCAATGCGAACTCTAGCATGCTCTGTTTCCCTGCCCCGCTGATCGCCAACCACATGGCCAACCACAACGTGAGGGAAACCATACAGATTACGCTGATCACGAAGGCTCGGTTCGGTTCGATATTGGCAACAACTGCCGAAGTTGCCAAACTTCCACCGCTGGCCAACGGATCGCTGGGTTTGACGATCAACGGCACGTCGCTCACGGCCAAGCTGCGTCCACTGGTGGATGAAGCATTCTCGCAGCGAAAAAACGGCGAGCGCGATCTTGGGGACAAAGACGACGATTTGGTGGCAGGAGCGGCTGGCTGAGGTACTGGGAAGAAAGATGTGGCACGCTTGAAAGCGGCTGGATCGATCTCTTTCAGTTCTTCCAGCTTCGCGGTGGCCTCGGGTTTCGGGCAAGCTCGCAAATAGTTAATCACCGGCACTCGCACCCAGCTCGACTTTTCATCGGCCGTTTTGAACAGTTCGACTAAACGATCAATCTGCGACCAATCTTCCCAACGGGCTAAATCGGGGATGACCAAGTCGGCCAGTTCGGGTCGCTGCAGAATCAGTTGCATCGACTTTAGAACGCGATCTTTACTGATGATCCCGCCATCGGTTCCATGAAACCGGAGCGCCATGATGGCGGCATAAGTGTCCGCATATTGGCTCTTCTTGTTAGCCAAAAACAATTCGTCGACCAGCTTCAAGCCATCATCGCCCAGCAGCGTGACGTAGCAAGCGATCATCGCATCCAGGCCGGCTCGTTTGTTCGGTTCTTCGCTGCGAAGCAATGTTTCCAAGAACTTTGCGTCTTCGGCTTTGCCGCTAATACCAAGTAGAACCAGATACAATCGCTTGCGATCTGGTGGCAGGCTTGTATCTTCGATCCATTCGAGCAGTTTCTCGCGATTGAGTTTTGGTTTCAGCTTCTTTAGATCGTCGTACGGGGCCGAGGCGAATTCATCGTAAGCGTCGCGAGCCAGCAGGGCTTCGGAGTTCTCCAGATATTCATGGTAGAACTCAATTCGCTTGAGCGGGTCTTCGGGCAGTTTGACAATGGTCTTCACATACTCAATCGCTTTTTCGCTGACCGGTAGCGGCGATGACCATAGCAAGTCCGGTGGATCGACGCCCATCACCAAGAACTGCGTTCCTTCTGGTGCTTTACCGAAGTAGTTCATGCGCGATTTTTGATTGGCATGAATCAGTTTGTCGCCGCGAATAACGCTGATCATTTCGAATTCAGCATCGGATTCAGTCTCCGATCCTTTGACAATCTTGGCGATTGCCACCGCATCCATGGCTTCCATTTCTTGCCGCAGCGTTTGGGAGACTGCGGAGCAGAATGGACAATAAGCGTCAGCGAAGCTATTTGCAGCATTTACCGACCAAGCGACGGCCATGAGAACGAACGACAATTTGTGCATTTTCCGTATCTCCGGAAATCACCAAGTTTTTCTTAAGTTACGATATGCTCTAGTTTAGGAGAGTAACTGGGGTAAAGACTAGCTCTGAGTGAAAAATTCGCTCTTGAAAGCCAATTTTCTTTTCTCCGACTTTGCCGCAAAAGACGAATTTTGCTGGCAATCGCTAAAATCGGCAATGTGATTGAGCCTGAGGCGCTAGCCGATTTCTGGGTGAGCGTGAGCCGCTAGCCGATTTTTTGCAGAATTTGCGGTAGCAAGCCGATTGTGTTGCGGCGCATATTCGGCTGGCTAGTACTTCCGGCTCAATTCCCAGTTGCTTTGATGAAGGGGCTCAAAAATGGCAGGGCAGGATCAAACGGCGTCACCGGTTCACCAAGTGCGTATCGAGCCGCTAGCGGAACGCCAATTCGGGTTCTTTATTGGTCAAACTGAAGTGACTCGCTGGCACTTTTCAGACTTGGCCCCACGTCCCTACTTCTTTCCAGTAAATGGTCCTAGCGGGCAAAGCCTGACCCGTATGGGCCATCCCGGCGCACCCAACCACGACCATCATCGATCGTTGTGGTTCGCCCATTCCGACTTGCTTGGGATCGATTTTTGGTCGGAAACCACGGTCTCGCGCATTCGACAATCGCAGTGGTATGCGATCGAAGAGGGAATCGTTCGCGATGGGGTTCAGTCAGCTCGAATTGCGTTTGAGCTACTTTGGGCCGATGGCCACGATCCTCAGCCTCTGCTTAAGCAGGATGTTTTTGCGACGCTTCGAGCACTGCCGCGCGGCTGGACACTTGAATTGCAAAGCGATTTTCGAGCTACTGCTGAAGGTATAGAATTTCGGCAAAGCAATTTTGGTTATCTCGGCTTGAGGGTGGCCAAGAGTCTGTCGGTGGTGTTTGGCGGAGGAAGGATCACCGGTGCCGATGGCAGGGAAGGAGAACCCGAGCTGTTTGGCAAACCAAATCGCTGGATGGACTACAGCGGCCCGGTTTTTACGCAACCCGTGCCTCCCAATCCGCTTATCGAAGGAGTAACAGTCATCGATCATGCGAAAAACACTAACCATCCAGTGAAGTGGCACGTTCGCGAAGATGGCTGGGTAGGCCCTTCGATTTCTAGAGATAATGGCGTTCTGGTTCCGCGCGAGCGTCCTCTGACCAGCCGCTATTTGTTGTATGTCCACTCGGGTGGTTGCGATTCGGCACAAATCGATTCGCTGGCAGATGCCTTTGACGTTACACCGCCACTGCAAGTTCGCAAAGCTACCAAGCCGCACTATCAGTTCGAAATTGTTGACCGTGCGTAAGAGATTTCCGAGGCGATAGGCTGCGATCTCACAATTCGACTTGCGACTTGGTTCGGACTGATGAAAATGAGAGGGTTCAGTTTCATATTAGTTGTAGCTGGGTTCGTGAGAAACCGGTCGAATGTGTGTAGCTGGTTTCGTGAGAAACCCGAAGTTTTAGCAGTATTTCTTCCGGTTTCTAACGAAAACAGCTACGAGTTTCTTTCAGCTACGCAGTGTCACGCGGAAAAAATACATGCGCATCGGTGTGGTTATTAAAGTTATCCCTGAAAAAAGTATCGGATTCATTCGAGCCGAGGATTTGCACGAAGATGTATTTTTCCATTTCTCCAAAGTAGAGCAAGTTGGGCGTTTGGACCTGCAGGATGGCGATGAAGTTGAGTTCGAGATCGATGAACTGGACAAGATCGAAAAGCGCCAGCTTCGCGCGACCTTGGTGCGGCGATCTGTCCGCCCACTAACAATGCGGTTGCAGTCCAGTGACGCGCCAGAGTTCAACGCTCATCACCATCCGAAAGCTCGCAAACGCCGCCCGACTTGGCGCGATAAAAAAGACGTTGATCAATCTGATCCAGAAGCTAAAGGAGTTGGGCAGCAGGATTCTTAGGATGGGACCATTTGTCCTGTCCGTCCATTGCGACTGTCGAAAACGTGAACGAAAACGCTCGGGACAAATGGTCCCAAGCTACGAATTGCAAGAACTTCGAAAAACTCGATAGAAAAAACCTGGACTCGCCCCTAGGTAGACGCGTACTATGACCACGCGGCGAGGACGGCCAGATGTGAAGCCGAGCACATGTAGCTGGTTTCGCGAGAAACCGGACGAATTGAAAGTGGTTTCGTCGGCTCATGCGGTTTCTCACGAAACCAGCTGCCTTATCGAAATGACCTGTAGGTTAGTGAGGGAATGTTGAGTGCACAGGTTTGGGTGGCTTTGCAGACAGGGCTAGCTTTGCAGACAGGGCTAGCTTTGCAGGCAGGGCTACCTGTAACGGTAGTTCTCCTTGCGGGATATATCGGGTACTACGTCGTAAAATATCTACGCGGCGCGACCAGCAAAGACGACACGAACGCCGCTGACCTGGCACTGAATTTTGAAGAAATGCGCCGTCAAGGTGACATCAGCGAAGCCGAATTCCGAACAATACAATCGGTGGTCGGAAAAACACAGAGCTCAGGGCTGAGCAGTGATCCTCGTACGAATTAACGTTCGGAGTTAACTGTTTGGCAGGCTGGCCTATTTGTTGAACTAGTCTGGGAGGCTAGTGATACATTAGAACATTGCCTGCGGCGTTCAAAGAAGAACGCTGAGAGTTTGTGATTGTTCAGAGCACCCGCGGCAATTGGCCAAAATCGCACGACATGATTATCATTATGGATAGTTGGTTTGGCGAAGAACGCAATTTGCCTCGTTATTCCTTTTGGCTCGACCCCGCGGACACGGATGCCCGGCCTCGACAAAAGTCTGATCGCGAATGATCGCGTCAGCTTGCGTTGGGTTACCTTCGAGCGACATTACGTGTTAGCCCCTAAAGTATTGCAAGTCCAGCGCACGCGGCAGAGCATGGCTCAGGAGCGTTCACTAGATCTGCGAGATTCGAGCAAAGGAGTCGTTTATGCCTTCAAGTAAGGATGTTGTATCTGGTCGTCGCGGCACCACGACCAGTGGAACGAAAAAGAATGCTTTCTGTTCGTTCTGTCGCAAGAGCTATCGCGACGTTGGTCCTCTCGTAGAGGGGCCTGGCGACGTTTATATTTGCGGCGAGTGCATCGAATTGTGCCAATCGATTCTCGACCAAGAAACCAAACGTCGGGGACCAAACAATAAACTGTTCAACGAAATTCCCGCACCACGCGAGATCGTCGAACATTTAGATCAATATGTTATCGGCCAAACTTCGGCCAAACGCGTTCTCGCGGTAGCGGTCCACAACCACTACAAACGACTGACCAGCGAATGGTCAGGTTCAGAAGTTGAGATTGAAAAATCCAACATTCTACTGGTCGGTCCAACCGGCAGCGGTAAGACTCTACTTGCTCGCACACTTGCCAAGATGCTCAACGTGCCCTTCGCTATCGGCGATGCAACCACGTTGACTGAAGCTGGCTATGTAGGTGAAGACGTTGAGAATCTGTTGCTCAAATTGTTGCACGCTGCCGACTTCGATGTCGAAGCCGCTCAGCGTGGCATTCTCTACATCGACGAAGTAGATAAGGTTGGCAAGACCAGCCAGAACGTTTCGATCACTCGCGACGTCTCGGGTGAAGGTGTTCAGCAGTCCTTATTGAAGATGCTCGAAGGAACTGTTGCGAACGTGCCTCCACAAGGTGGCCGTAAACATCCTGAGCAGCAGTACATTCAGATGGACACGTCGAACATCCTCTTTATCTGCGGCGGAACCTTCGTCGGTATCGAAGAAATTGTTCGTAAACGCTTGGGTCGCAAGTCGCTAGGCTTCGGCGCAGCGAGTACGATCAAAGATGAATCGAGCGCTGCGGAACTGTTGCCACAGGTAACTTCGGACGACATTCTTCACTACGGAATGATCCCCGAGTTCGTCGGCCGTTTGCCTGTCATCACGGCACTCACACCGCTCGATGAAGCGGGCTTGATGCAAGTGCTTACCGAACCACGCAACGCCTTGCTCAAGCAATACCAAGCGTTGTTTGGGATGGAAAATTGCGAACTGCACTTCACCGATAAAGCGATGAAGTCGATCGCTCGTCAAGCTCTCGACAAAGCCGTTGGCGCTCGCGGTCTCCGCAGCATTGTCGAAAAAGTCATGCTCGATGTCATGTTCGACTTACCAGGTCAAGCACCTGGAACGGCATTCAACATCGATCAAGATGAAGTCGACGGCAAGCTGAAGGCGTTCAAGATGACGGCACCTGAAAAGAAGAGTGCCTAGTTTTAGCTACGCGTTTTAGATCTGAAAAAATAATGGCTGTCAGGATTTCCTGGCAGCCATTTTTTATTGTTGCGCAGCAGTGTCGCCATTCGCTCCGCTTGATAATCAAACCTGTTATGAGCATCGAGCGCTGGAGTACAGGCTTTAGCCGCTGTATTCATCAACTTCGGAGCGACTAAAGCATCGGCAGAGCCTCGTTCTCCCGATAGCATGACGACCGCCTTGCAAAAATGCTTATGCGAAAACTTCCCGATTAACCAAGCAATTTACTTTCACTCGTTCCGGGCGATCAGACTTAACCTTATGCGATCTTCCAGGAAAAAACGAATGGACGGGGCAAATGGTCCCATCTTACGGATATTCTTGGACCCCCGTGAGCTTGCTCGAATGGCGTGGACTTAAGCTCTCCACCTAGCTTGCCTAGGTGGAAGCGAGACTCAATAGCTAGATATCGAAGCTTTTCGGATCACCCGCCCGCCCCAGCGTTCGTTCGCCTTTGGCCAGCGAAAGCTGGGGCGGGCAGACTCACGAGCGCCACCTCAGCTACTAGCCTGAAAGTCTTTGGTCCACTGGCACAAGGCCAGTGGAGCTACCCATGCCTGCAACCGCTACTTTCGCGGGGCGAAAGGCGTCACTGAACCATCGGAACGCAGTTTGCTGTATCTGTTGCGACCTTACCTCTACGATCGCACCCGAAAGCACTTTCAAAATGATGCCGTTTAGCGTATTCCGATCCTTTTTCTTATTCCTCGTAAGCTGGGCCATCTTGGGAGTTGGGACCTATTTCGCCTACGATGCCTTCAAAAGCTTCAATGAGAGCGATCCTGCACCGGAAATCGTGAGAGTTCCCGACGTTTTGCAAGATGAAAACTTTCAGCCGGAGGACATTCGGGCAAGCGACTCTCCGAGTATCGAACCACGAGTCAATGACGCAGCCGATCAGGATCGACTCGTGCTAGTAAATGATAGCGAAGACGCCTGGAAGCGTTGGGGAAAAGTTGCGATTGCGGCATTGTGTTTTGGCATCAGTATTGGAGGTCGATTGCCACTGAAATTGATGATGAAGCAAGGGGCTGTTGGTACAGCAAATGATATCTCGCCAAATGACGTCTCCTCAAAGACCGTTGAAGTTAGTCGACCGGATGGTTCGCAATTGCACTGCGAGATCTTTGGCCCCGATGAAAAGCCGACTCTGCTGCTTACCCATGGCTGGTCATTGGACTCTTCAGCATGGAGATATATGCGGCCTATTCTAACGAAGGAATATCGAGTCGTTGTGTGGGACTTGCCTGGACTTGGGAAGTCGCGAGGGCCTCTAAACAAGGACTACAGTTTGGAAAAAATGGCCCATGACTTAAACGCCGTGCTAGAACAAGTGGTTCCGAGCGGACCAGCGATTCTAATTGGTCATAGCATTGGCGGCATGATCCAGCAGACCTTCTGTCGACTCCATGCAAAAAAACTGGAGAATGTCGTTAAGGGACTGGTACTACTTCACACAACGTACACCAATCCACTCAGTACAAATATTCTGGCGGGAATCGTCAAGCCGCTTCAGCCGATCGTGAGTCTCATGAACGCGGTCATGATCCCGTTGGCACCCGTGATGTGGTTGTCGAACTGGCAAAGCTACTTCAACGGCTCGGCGCATTGGTTTGCAAGACTGGAGAGTTTTACTGGTAAGCAAACTTGGGAGCAACTCGATCATAGTGCGAAGTTAGGCGCCGCCGCCTCGCCCAGCGTTTTGGCTCGAGGGAACTTCGGAATGATGAAGTTCAATGAAGAATCCACACTTCCTATGGTCAAGGTGCCAGTCTTAGTTGTTTCAAGTCAAAACGATCGATTGACAGTGCAGTCAGCCAGCAGGCATATTGAGCAGTTGCTATTTAACGACACATCGCTGGCAGACAATGGCGGACACTTGGGTCATTGGGAATACAATGAGCAAGTCAGTCAGGCGATTTCGGTTTTCGCCTCCCGTGCATTTGAGCGTGTAGCTCGGCCAGCGTTGAGTTCACCAACGCAAGCGTTTCCTATCGAGAAGTGACGCTTAAACCTCCAGAGGACATTAGTTGATTTTCGAGATGAGCGATGCGTTGTCGGCCACCTCGAACAGTGGGGGCGGTAGTACTCGCGGGCTGATCCGAACCTGCGCCCCGGAGTCCACACTAATGCAAGTCCAATGTTCCAAAGATCAGACGTGAATACACATCGATGAATCCACGCAGTTTGACGTAGACTCGACAAGCTGTTCACAAGTTTTGCAAACTACAACGCTCGTCTGCGAGTCGCGGTCAAACGATTCGCGTGGAGCGAAGAGCTAACACAATGCTAGCGTGTCTTGGCTTTTGCACCTTTTGCTGGCCAGAAGTTTAGCCACGAGCTTGAACCGCTACTTGATTGATCTTCACCAGTCGCGACTGCGCTGCTGTTGCTAGTGCCAGCTAGCAGTTCTGCAAGCCCTTGGATGGCGAGCGTAATGGGCGCCTTGGGAGCTTGCTCGAGTAACGGAACACCGTTATTGCGAACTTCGACCATGGTGCGGTAGTCGTTAGGAATCTGATAGAAGATATCGCGACCGATGGTTTCGGTCGCCTTTTTCAGTTTGATTTGCCCGCTCTCGAGTCCGACGCGGTTCACCACGATCTTGAGTTTTTCGCGCAGTCCCTCAACTTCGTCAAAGGACATGAGCAGACGCACAAGGTTGCGCAGACAAGGCAAATCAAGTTGTGCGACCATAAGTACGTCGTTGGCAAACTCAAACGCGGCTAAGTCGGTTGCGTTGAAGCCCTTCGACACGTCGATGACGATGTGTGTGAAAGTAGCTTTTAGCAGTCCGAAAACGCGGCGAAGCGTTTCTGGCGTGATCAGACTAACGTCTTGCAATTGAACGGGGCGGGGGAGTAGATACAACCCCGAGCTGTGTTTAGTCAGCGAACGTTTGAGTAGCTGAAAATCGAGTCGGGCGATATTTTGCGTCACATCGACGAGGCTATAATCGGGAATCGTATCTAAGAAAACGTCTGCGTCGCCGATGGCTAAATCGAGATCTACCAAAGCAACAGAGTTTTCTGGATTGGCAGCGAGAATGCACCCGAGATTGACCGCGAGACTGGTGCAGCCAACTCCGCCGCTTGAACCCGCAACAGCGATAATTTTTGACGAGCGACTCTTCCCATCGATTCCGCCAAACTTACTGTCAGCGATTCGGCTTAGGGCGCTCATCATTTCTTCGAGTGTCGCTGGAAGAGTCAAGAACTCCTTCGCGCCAGCCCGCATGGCTCGCAGAATCAGTTGTCCGTCGGTGGTGGCGCTCACGGCCAGGATCGAACATTCGGGAGCGTCCGATCGCATCCGCTCCAACAGCGAAATAGCTTTGCCAGGATCAGCATCCAGACTGATTACACCGACATCGGGCTTTGACTGAGAAATAACATCTGGAAAGAACTCGTAGCGCGAACACTCCGCTTCGAGCCAGACAATGTCCATACCCAGCAGCATCGCCTTGAGACGCTCACGAGTATCGTCTTTAGGGTCCACTATGGCTAAGCGAAGTACATTGCTCATTTTTCAATCACCTTAAACAAACCTATTTGCTCCTTCGGTCCTCAGTCAAAGCGAAAGTGCTTTAACGCATCTGTGGGCGGCTAGACGTCGTAGGACTAACCGAAGGACGCGCCAACTTGGGGGCGTTTGGACCAACGCTAAGCGCCGACGGATTCGGCACTGGCATTGTGTTAATCATCCCCGGTGCTGACTCGTATGAGTTCATCATCGGCTGGCCGGGGCCTGGATTTTGAATCATCTGTCCAGCAGGATATCCATTTGTTATCACGCCCGACTGACCTTGGCCCGGGAGGCAATTTTCACCGACGGGAACTTCGATGTAACCCTTCAGGAATAGTTCCCGTTCGGTTGGGCTAGTCGTGTTGGTTCCCGGCCCACCCATCGGAACTTCGTGAGCATCCATTGGCCCTGCAAAATTTGGTGTCACAGTAATCAGCAATTCTATTTCGTTTTGCAGTTCTCGAGTGGTTCGGAAAAGTGCGCCTAGGTAAGGCAGATCCGAAAAGAACGGCAAACCGGAGTTGAGCGATTCGGTGCGCATTTGCAGCAAGCCTCCCAGAGCCAGCGTTTGACCAGCTTGCAATTCAACTCCCGTTTCCAGGAACCGACTGCGCAAGCCCGGTACGCTTGTCCCGTTAATTGTCACGCTCCGCGTCGGATCAATTTCACTGACATAAGGTCGGACTTCCAGGTAGACACGGCCTTCGCCGCGAATCTTGGCGACGTAATCGACACGAGTGCCATACTCGCGATATTGAATACCAACTTGTCCTAGGCCGGACGGGACAACGATTGGAATCTCCCCACCGACATTGAAGCTAGCAGGCCGCCCATCAACCGCCGTCAACGTTGGGTTCGCCAACACTTTGACAAGATTGTTCTGACGAAGGGCCTTGATTGAACTGAAGAAACTAGTGCCATTTTCGGCAACACCGATCGTGAAATTCTGTGTACCAGTTCCACCAAATGCAGATCCCGCAGCGTTAAGCAAACCGCCAGCGGTGTTTGCTATAGCGTCGTCGCCGTTTGCAAACGCCCAGTCGATACCGAGTTCTTTGAGCTTGGTGCGAGAGACTTCCATGACTTGTGTTTCAAGCTGGATCGTATGCACACCCGTCACGGTGACTTTGTTAATGACCGTTGTGAAATACTGCTCGGCGATGTGCATGACGTGTTCAACATCATCATCGCTGCTCACATAACCGCTGATGATGCAACCCTTTTGAATGGGCGTGACGACGAGGTGAGTTCCCGGAAATACTTGACGAAGTATTGCTTCCAGTTCTCGCACATCGCTAAGCACCATGACTTCAATGGTGTAAACCGAATCGTCGGCTCCCACTAAATCAACTTGAGTAACTCCCGTAGTTACAGCTGAAATTTGCAAGCGGTTGCCGCCCGTCAGCGGAAGGGCTGTGATTACATTTGGATTCTGTATTCGGACTTGCTTGAAAGCACGATCAGCCGTAATTTCACGACTAGTGCTGACAACCATTTGAATCGATTGACGACCGCCAGAATTCTCTTGTATCGCAACTTCGGAGTTGGTAATGTTCCACTGAGAAACAGGAACTTGTTGCGAATAAGCGAGGTCGGTTCGATTTAAGGCCGAGGCAAAGAAGCCTGAGGCGAGCGACGCTGCTACGAGCGCTCGGCGCAAAGTGCGTTTTTTTTGCGAGTGAGCCATCCCAGGACATCCTTGTACTATTGGAGTAGAACATTACGCAGTCATCCCTGACTGCTTGCACGCTCTACTGGATTGGCGATTAGCTTAAAATTCTGGCGACATTGCTGTCGATTTTCAATGTCCATCCACGCATCGATCGTGGACAGTTTGCCGCCAAGGCTGGACCTATTCAGCGGCTTATCGTTTATCGTCATACAACTCGGAAATGTAGACTAATTCATTTCGTTGGCATAAATTAGTCGATTTTCGGGGCATCTACTGGATTCATGTTGCTTGCATCCGTCGGTGGAATCCCTGGCGCTCCAGGCTGCATTCCGTTGGCGGGCGCATTTGTGCCATTTGGATATGTCGGCGTATAGCCGCCAAAACCTGAATAAACATTTCCCGCCGGATAGGGCCAACCCGCTTGAGTTGGCGCTGGGGGACTTTGCTTGCTTTCTTCTTTATCAGCGTCTGTTACCAGATGTGGTACTTCCTTCTCGTTCGTCCACTGGTATCGCGCTACACCAGTTGGGGTCACGATGAGCATTTCGTGGAGCTCGGCTTTGCTCGTCTTATGAGCGGGCGGGTTTGCAGCAAACTGGTTCGCTGGCGGGGCTTGTGATTGAGTGTTTGAACCTGCGATTGGTGTATCGTCGCGTTCATTTTGATGAACCCACGATACGAACGACTCACCATTGTCAGCTTCGCTATCACTCTCCATATCACCATCTTCTCTTGAAGATCGAAGGCTGATGCGCATTTCTCCGAGCTTGTTTGCAAGCGTTAATGCTTCAACTTGACTCTCTTTGATTTGGAGCTGCAATGTGGATGCACCCGTAGCCTGCTTGCTATCCACCTCCCGGGCTGGGTTGCCGTTGATTGCGAATACTCGAACGTTTCGCATGACCGTCTTTGACTCAGCAACGTTGCCGTTGCCTTCCAACTTGAAGGTGCCAATGACGTCAACATGGTCACCAGGTTTGATGTAAGTGATACCGCCGGAGGCGATATCAAAAACTCTATATCCCTTAGGCAAGTCTTCGCTTAGACCGGCTCGTGTGGCTGAGAGTTTGGCTTCGATGAAGGGTTCGCCAGCAAAGATATTCTGCTTGATATACTTGCCGTCAATTTGTTCGAGCTTGAAAATCGCGCCTTCAGGCAAACGACTTTGCGGCCAAGCTTCCAAGGTAAAATGGTCGGCGGACAGTTTCTGGCCACCTTCCGAGTTCTTTTTAGCTACAAAAATTTCCACTGTGGCTTCAACTGGTTGCCCAGTACCTTGGTCCATCACGGCTTTACTGACTGCAACAGCAGCCACCATTCCGCAACCCAACGCCACGACTAACAGAACTAAAGATTTTGCTCGCATCGCCAGTGTGCCTTACACGCTAACTAGTATGCGGCGAGTCCTATCCTACTGACCCGAAACCATCGCATGGTAATATATTGCCCTTGGACTCCAGTTCTCGGGCCGAACGCCAATGCTGGCATTAGTAGCATGATTGGCATTTGCATGCCAAACACTCCAGCATTTTGTTATGTCGCATCACAAACGGAAAAATCGAAAGTTCGTGCGCGACACAATTAACCCGCCCCACCCGCACATTCCATCAGGCCTTCTAGATTGAAAATCGTCACCTTTCTTCCGAAAGTCGACGCAATCCTTGCCTAAGCCGCAAGCTCGCCAACTCAAGAGTAGCTTTTTTATTGGGCTGAAGCTGAACTATGGTTTTTAGTTCTCAATTTCCAGTCTGCCGAAGCGACCGCTTGCCCCGACTGCGTAAACATTGCCTGCTGGACTGACTTCCATTGCATGATATCCGCTCGCTGAGAAACGTTCCCAATGGTTACCTTCTTGGGATTTAAAACTGTTCGTTGGACCAGTGGCCACAAAGAGCTTAGATCGTGCGATTACCACTGCCGACACGAACGCGGAAGGGGGCTGGGTCGCTCGTTGCCAAGTCTTCCCTAAGTCGCGACTGAGCGCTGCGGTCGTGGTTGAAGTCGCATCGGGCCTGTAGTCGCCGCCGACCGCAACCAGTAACTTCGATTCAACGTGCATAGCGATGGAGAACACACCGGCAGCAGTATCGCTAACAAGCGGACAACCTCGAACGGACCAACTCTTTCCAAAATCATCGGTCGTATAGATCCGCGAGGATGGTGACGCTGTTCCACCTGTACCAATCCAAGCTCGTCCTTTTTCGCCAACGCACAGCGCTGAATTACTCGCGGCAAATCCGCCTTCCTTTTCTGTCGCGAGCGGAATTTTCTCAGGTGCAACGACTTGCCATGTTTGGCCACTATCGGCGGTCGTGGCAATCAAAATGCGACCATCGACCGGATCGCTAAACGCGATGCCATGCGTGGCGTCCCAAAATCGCATTGCATCGTAGAAAGCTGCCGTCGAAGTATGTCGAAATACCTCTTTCCATGTCTGGCCGGCATCATGGGTCTGCAAGATCACCGCAGGTGTTCCTGCACTAGCAATCGTGGCATTTTGGCCATCTATCGCAACGATCGAACGCATCTCCAGTTTCTCAAAACCCTTTGGTCCACAGTTTTGCCAAGTCTTGCCGCCATTGACTGAACGAACCACCGCCCCGCTAGATCCGCTGGCCCATAGAACTTGGTCATCGACAACGCTAAGCCCTCGAAGGCTAAGGTCAAAACCAGTTGAACCTTCCAGCCACCGCGGTAGTTGGGACAGTGCGATGGCTGGGGTCGCCAAGCAGACTAAAACTGTAACGCAAAGACAAAAACGGCAGCGTGATTTCATGGAAATTCCGTCGAACACTGAGTGGCATTGTTGAAGGGTTCGCTAGGTCGAAAACGTTGGACTGGAGCGTTTGCCAACAGGATGCAACATAACCCGACGCGAGATTTAATGCATTAGACTAGCACTAGTGACCCCAAAATCCAATTTGGCCTAAGCACGAGAAATCTGCGCCTCGTGGTTCCCAGTGAATTCTGCCAGCACACCACATAGGTTTGTCAAGCAAATAAGGGGAAAGACGATACAAGTATTACCGTGCGCGGGCCAAGAATGCTCGTCCTACGTGTGCTAACAATGCTGCTGGTTGAACTTGGCGGCGAAGAGCTCCGGCCCAAAAAATCACGACGCGAGAATGTGGCAAGACGTGTCGATAGTTCTCTCTTACACGTTGCCCGTTTTCTGTTTGTGAACCCTTGCTACGGAATTGTTGTATGGCGTTTCTCGCTGGAAGTCTTGGTTTCGATCGCTTTCAAGTCAACGGAGAATCTCCAAAGGAGTTTACTCAAGAGCACTTGGATACGCTCGAGAGTTTAAGCAGCGGCAAGTTTCAATCAAATTCGGAAGAAACCTCGCAGGTCGGCTTTATAGGCGGCCAGCATCTGTTCGATCAAAGTTTTGACCTAAATAAAAATGTCATTCACGGCGCCTTACATGCAGCCGTTCGAATCGATACCAATCAAATTCCTTCGGCGATACGTAAAGCCTGGATGCAGATGGAGCTAAACGCTCTGACTGCCGAGAATCCAGAGCGACGTCCCACAAAATCGCAGCGTCAAGAAGCCAAAGACGCGGTTGAAGCTCGTTGCGAGATGGAGGTTAAGTCAGGTAAGTACCATCGCATGGCGCAGTTTCCGATTCTATGGGATTCGCAGTCGAGCATCTTTTACTTCGGCGGGTCGAGTCCCTCAGCTTGCACCCACGCCGCCGATTTAATGGAGCGCGGTTTCGGCATCGAACTCGAACGCATCACAGTCGGAAAGCTGGCCCAGAACTGGGCCACTCGCAACAACCAAATTGAAGCGCTGGAAACAATCTCGCCAGCGATTTTTCATCCCTCCCATCCCGGTTGTGAAGCCCACTGGTCGAATGCCGACTCGCGATTGCCAGACTACCTTGGAAACGAATTCATGATGTGGTTGTGGCATAGCACCGAAACCGACACCGATACGATCGCACTGAAAGACGGTTCCGAAGTCACTGCCATGTTTGCCAAGAACTTGGTGCTTGAATGTCCGCTAGGTGAATCGGGTAAGGAATCCATCTCGTCCGAGATTCCAACCAAGTTGCCAGAAGCGATGGAGGCGATCCGTTCCGGAAAGATGCCGCGAAAGGCTGGGCTCGTTCTAGTACGTTTTGGGCAACAGTACGACCTGACTCTGCAAGCCGAATCGTTTTCTATCAGCGGTGCAAAACTGCAAGCCGACAAAGAGGCTCAGGGTGTTGAATTGCTTGAAAGTCGAATTGACGCGATCCGCACGCTGAATGAAACAGTCGACTTGCTCTTTGAATCGTTCTGCCAACTTCGAGTGTCGAAGGAATGGGAAGAGCGATTGCAGAATATCAGCCAGTGGATTTCGCCAAACAAGGCATCCAAGAAACGCGGTGCCGCGTAATGTAATTTGTAGCTGGAATCGTAAGAATCCGGACAACGCGTTCCGACACCCACGCTGGCTCAACCGGATTCTCACTAATCCAGCTACATCAGGTAGGGTCGATGTTTTTGCCTCAATTTTCAGGTAGGATGCACAGGTTCAATTCAATGATCCTGGAGGCAAAAACATGCGCATCGTGACGTTCGGTCAACGTTTGTTGGCATTATCGGTCGGTCTATTTTCCATAAATTCCGTCGCACAAGCGGATGTTGGCGTTGGTGCCAAACCGCTTGCTGGGGCCGAAGTCATTCTTGACGGTTCGCGCGAGATGCTCGACGCCATATGGACTTATTGGGAAGGCCCGCGTTTCTCGAGTTCGCTACCGATCAAATGGAAAGTCGTTGATGATCCGGTCGATGGTGGCAAAGCCGTCATGACGGACGATCCCGCCTCAGCGGGTGGAAAGTACGGCGCGGCGGACATCGTCACCAAGAAAGCCTACAAGGACTTCAGACTTCACGTTGAGTTCTTGATCATGAAGCCCGGGGGCAACAGCGGAGTTTATTTGCAAAACCGCTTCGAGATTCAAGTCCTTGACGGCGATAAAACTAGCCACGGTATGGCTGCAATCATCAACGAAGCCGCCACTCCGTACGAAATTTACAACGGGGTTGGTAAGTGGAATTCTTACGACGTCACCTTTCGAGCCGCTCGATTCAAAGACGGCAAACGGACTGAGCAACCGCTGGTCACCATGTATTTCAACGGAAAGAAAGTTCATACTAACCATAGTATCACGCAAGTCTGGGGGGGCCCTAATTCAGGGATTGACGGCGGAAACGAAGGTGGAAAAGGACTTACCGACGTTCCCGGCGGACTGAAGTTGCAGGCGGAGGGACATGACGTCCGCTATCGCAACATCTGGATCAAAGAGCTGAACGTTGAAAAAGCGGATACAGATTTCAAAGAGTAACGTTTCAGTTCTTCGTTCGCTTCGAGTCTTGAAGGTAATCCTATGTTGTGTGACACGCTGTTTTTTAGGGTCGCCTTTCGCTCGGCGAAAGTAGCGTTTGCAGGCATGGGTAGCTGGTTTCGTCAGAAACCGGATGATGTAAAGATGGTTTGCGGGCGCTCAACTCTGTCACCTTTCGCTTCCTCGAAAGTAGCGGCAGCGTACACATGGGCAGACTCCGTGGCGGACGCTGCTAGCGTCCGCCTCTCGCACCGGACGCTGGTAGCGTCGGCCACGGGCAGTGTTTCCTTTCGCGTCCAGAAAAATGTCAGCCTCTCCGCGAAAGTGTGGGGAAACGCTTCTTTCGCGGAACGAAAGGCGACACTCTTGTTGATCGCCTTAGCTTTCTTGAATGCAGCCTTCGTCTGCGCAGTCGGCAAAGGGATTGCCCAGCAGCCTTCGAGCAAACGCTACTCGATTGCCATTCATGGAGGTGCGGGCGTCGAGCCTCACAAATTGAACGCGGCTGAAAAATTAGCGCATGAGGACGCGCTGAGGAAAGCTTTGTTCACCGGCCGTGATCTGTTAGCGAAAGGCGGAACTGCCCTAGATGCAGTCGAACAAACGATTCGAGTTCTCGAAGATGAACCCCTTTTCAATGCAGGGCGCGGGGCGGTCTTCAACAACGTGGGCACACATGAACTCGATGCAGCGATTGCTGACGGCGCGACTCATAATGGCGGGGCGGTCGCAGGCGTTACCACTATCAAGAATCCCATTTCGCTCGCGCGGCTCGTTATGACGGATACGAATCACGTGTTGCTGATCGGTGATGGAGCCGAAAAGTTTGCGGACGAGATGAAATCGAAACCCGCCATCGAACGCGTTCCCAATTCTTACTTCAGTACGGAACATAGGCGGACTGAATGGAAAGTTGCGGTCGAAAAAGAGACGCAAGCAAAAACCGCCAAAGCAACTGGTAAAGGCACTGTCGGCTGTGTCGTGCTAGACACGCATGGCAATCTAGCGGCGGGAACATCCACCGGCGGATTGACCAACAAGAAATGGGGCCGCGTCGGATCGGTGCCAATCTTAGGCGCCGGAACATTCGCCGACAACGAAACCCTGGCGGTCAGCGGAACAGGCATTGGCGAGCATTTCATTCGCAACAGTGTCGGTTTTCATTTGCATGCGCTCATGAAATTTCGATCGATGTCGCTCGCCGCAGCAGTCGAAGAAATGACCGACCGAATTCTTGAACCCGACACAGCTGGAATTATTGCCATTGATAAAAAAGGGCAAATCATGATGCGCTGCAATACGCCAGGTATGTCTCGCGCATCGGCAAATTCGCAAGGCGAGATTCACGTGCTGCTAACCCGATAGTTTCAGCATTTTTGCTTTGTTTCAGCATTGCGATCGTCTGAAACAACGCGGCTACAACTGGAACAATTGTGCGACACTCATTCAAAACGCATCTTTGTTGGGCCACTCGTCGACCGCATTGGCTGCGCGATGTAAGAGCTTGTCGATTTCGCGACCGAGATGATCCGCCGAAGGACTGGCACGACTGTTAAGCAACGCTACAAGATTTCGGCCATCGTGACGTCGGATGAGGATCGTCGCGGTGCCGTCAAGCGAACCCGTGTGCCAATGGTTCGCTCGACCATTTTCAAGATCGCGATTGAACCAACCCAGTGAGTAATACGAATCCTTCGGCTTACCGTCGGCATCGAACCCCGCCAAGCCACTTGGGCGTGCATGCATTCGTGCCCAACTGTCCGGAGTAAGTAGGGTACCGGCTTTGGCGTCGTCAAGGGCTGCGGAAATCTTTGCTAAATCGACCGCTGATGCTAACCAACCGCCGTGTGAATCCATCGCCTCTAAATGCCAAGCACCATAAGGAAAAGGCGAACGCGTGCCGAGATCCGCTTCAAAAACCGACTTTCCATAGCCCGGCTGATAGTAGCGAACTTCTTCTTCGGCTCGACCTTCAATCCGCGTCGCACCAATTCTCATGTCCTTGATTCCCAGCGGCAGTAGGACCGACGACTGAACAAAGTGCTCGTAGGTTTCGCCAGATAGTTTTTCAATCACTCTTCCAAGCAGGCAGTAGCCAAAATTCGAGTAGGCGTAGCGTTCACCTGGATTGAAATCGAGCGGCTGAGTCAACATGCGGCGAATGATGTCGACTGGTCTGGCCGGCGCAGGCACATTCAGTTCACGAGCGAACTTCAGCGATTGGAACATCGCATCAAAGGATACGTCGCGATCCCAACCACCACGATGTTGTAACAGGTGCTCGATCGTTACCTCGCGCAGTCGTTTTTCGAACCGATCGCCGGCCGCTGAGATTTCGGAGTTGAAATCCAGCACATCGAACACCTTTGCATCGAGCGACAATTTACCTTGATCGACGAGTTGAAGAATGGCGATAGCGGTAATGGGTTTCGAAATGCTTGCGATGCGAAATAAACTACCCGGTGCAACTTTTTGCTTTGCCTTTACGTCTGCGTACCCGTAGCCGCGAGCGAAAACCAGTCGACCTTGATCCGTGACCGCAATCGCAGCCCCGGGGACTTTGTGTTCGTTCAGGAAATCGTGCATCATTTCATTAAAGCTTTTGAGTTCCGGAACCACTTCGCCAGTAGAAACATTCGGCGGTGAAAGTCGTTGGTTATAGCCAGGACCTCGCAGCACTTTGCCAGGCCGTGCGCCAGTGTATTTGCCGCCTTCAAGTACCACGCGACCGTTGACAATCACAAACTGCATCCCCTCGGACAGTCCGGACGGATTTTCGAAGGTTGCGGTGTCACGCGTCTTTTCAAAGTCAAACACAATGACATCGGCCGCGAGTCCTTCGGCAATTCGTCCACGATCATGAACCAGGATGTTGTTCGCAGCCGCAGCGCTCGCCTGGGCGACGGCACGTTCAAGCGAGATAGCGCCCAGTTCACGGACATAACGCGATAGCAGGCGTGGAAATGAACCATAGGCTCTCGGATGAGAGGCAAAACTGTCGCCACCAGCCGGGCCAACATCGGTGCAGAAGGAAACGAAATCTTGCTGCATCGCCAAAACCTTATTGGCTTCAGTCATACTTTGCGGCAACACAAAAGCACTCGCCTTAACGAGCTTGAAGAATGTCTCCCAAACGTCTTCCTTCAGAGTTGCGGCAATCTCAGAAACACTTTTACCGATCAGACCATCGTACTTCGAGTCGTTTGTTTTTGCGACGAT
>JANNNN010001012.1:0-6558 GCA_031398555.1 Planctomycetia bacterium
ATCGCCGACGGCTATTACGAATGGAAGACCGAGGGGAAGCTGAAGCAACCGTTTTGGATACATCCGCCAGAGGGTGGCGTGTTTGCGATGGCTGGACTGTGGGAAACGAATCGCCGGGCAACTGGCCAGCCTATTAAAACGTGTACAATCATTACGACTTCGGCAAATGAAACGTTGGCTGAGGTGCACGATCGCATGCCAGTCATTTTGGCCGACGAAGCGTTGAAGAGTTGGCTAAGTCAAAGCCTATCGGTGGCCGATGCAACCAGTCTGCTTAAATCGGCTCCCGAGGATTTTTTTGAAACGCAAGCCGTTGATCGTCGAGTCAACAACGCTCGAATCGACGACAAAGATTGCTTGCGACCGGTTTAGCGATAACCGTGGGAACACCATTTTATCCGTGGGAAAGAGAAGTAGTTATCCCACGGATGGCATAGCTGTCCCACGGATAAACACTCCAAGTCGCGCCGCTGTGATGACGGGAGGACGAGGCTCTGCCGAGCTTCTCTTGGCGCAAAAAACAGACGTCACTCTACTTGTGAACATAGACTGGTGGCCCAAAGCTTCCGTGGAGAACAGAGGACGTCCACAGGTGCAGTTGCGTCGAACGTGCTGCCGAGACATGCTCGGCAGGAGCCTCGTTCTCCCGATTTGTTGTTTGCTACAGTATAGACAAGGCTATAAGTTTGACAGCGATGTGGAAAGGCGGTGAAGCACTTAGCGACACCGTATTTTCGTTCACTGACGGCGCACCGGACGACCGCATTCGTTGTATTTTCGGTCATGGGGTAATCACGTTTAACATGCCGTATTTGTTTCGCACTCCTGCTTGCCTCGAATCCTGAGTTGGCGGAGGAATTTGCAAATTGGAGTCGGGAACGCACGGGAGATCGACGAGTTTCGGGAGACTTAAACAACCAGTCGCCAGACGATCAAAAACACCCCCTTTGGCGCTGGATTTGCGATGTTTTTCATTAGTCAATCGCAACTAACGCTGTGGCTCTGCTCCTGGCTGACGCTGATAGCGTCAACGTGGACGCTGGCAGCGCTGGCAGCATCCCCACCGAGTACGCCGACGAACTGGGACCTTGGGCTCAATTATGATTACAATAGAGTGTGTTGGTACCCACCCAACCCCGGCATATATAGCCCGCCCGCCTCCATAGAAAATCATAATGCGATCCTTACTGTTCAGCATTGGCTTTGTCTCAGTTTGCACCATACTGCCGCAAGCCAAATCCGCTGACTACCAGCGCGATGTCCAGCCGATCTTTGCCGAGCATTGTGCCCAATGCCATGGAGTTGACGAAAAATCACGAGCCGCTGAATACCGGTTGGATATCGACGAGATCGCATTGAAAGGTGGGGAATCTGGCAAACTCGCGATAGTGCCTGGCAAGCCCGACGAAAGTGAGTTGATCCGTCGCATTACAGCCCAGGATTCAGATACGCTGATGCCGCCACCAGATCACAACATGCCCTTATCGGCTAAGCAAATTGATACTCTCCGCCAGTGGATCACCGAGGGGGCGAAATTTGAAAAGCACTGGTCGTTCGTAGCGCCAAATAAAGCAAGCTTGGGAGAAGCGAACACCACGAATCCGATTGACGCATTTGTAACTGTCAAGCTCGCCGCTGAAGGTTTGAAACTTTCAGAGCGTGCAAGTTCGGCCGTTCTTTGTCGACGTATCTACTTGGACCTGATCGGCCTTCCGCCTTCGCCGAAGGAACTGGCGGAATTTGAAACTCAGGGAACTGAAGCGACAATAGATCAACTCTTGGCAAGCGAACGCTTCGGTGAAAAGTGGGCTCGTCATTGGCTCGACGCGGCGCGTTACTCAGATACTAACGGCTATGAAAAAGATCTCAAACGCGAGCAATGGAAGTGGCGAGATTGGGTGATCGAAGCTATCAATCGGGATATGCCCTATAACCAGTTTTTAATCGAACAGATTGCCGGCGACTTGTTGCCGGACGCTACCCAGTCGCAAATGATCGCAACAGGCTTTCTCCGCAACAGCATGGTCAATGAAGAAGGGGCAATCGTCGCCGAGCAGTTTCGAATGTCTGAGATGTTTGATCGCATGGACTGCATCGGCAAATCCATTCTTGGACTATCGACTCAATGCGCTCAGTGCCATTCGCACAAGTTCGATCCGCTTACCCACGACGAATACTATGGCATGTTCGCTTACTTGAATAACTCGTACGAAGCCCAGTCGTGGGTCTACACTCCGGAGCAGTTGCAGCAAGTCGCTGACACTAGATCGAAGATTGCTGCGGCTGAACAACGCATTCGTGATACCCGTTCCCAATGGCAAACAGAAATGTCCGAATGGGAGAAACAAATTGCACTATCCCAAAGCCAAGTGATTTGGGAACCGCTAAAAATGATCGAATTGGGTAGTGTCAGTGGATTGAATCATCCGACCCAGGAGCGAGATCAATCGATACTGATGAAGGGGCATTCGAGTGGCGATGTGTTCTTTATTTCGGATGCCAGACTGCAAGGGGCGACTGGTCTGCGATTCGAAGCGCTGAATCATCATGATCTGCCTTTTAACGGACCTGGACGAAGTGGTCTGGGGACTTGGGTTTTGCAAGAGTTGGAAGTGTTGGTCAATATGCCCGGTACTGCCGAATGGACTAAACAGAAAGTGGTCAATGCAACAGCGGATTTTTCTGAGCCTGAACAAAAAGGCGCAGAGGGCAAAAGCGGTACAGGCCCAGTTGCTTTTTTGATCGATGGCAAAGATGAATTCAAATGGAAAGCGGATCGCGGTATCGGTCGTCGCAATCAGCCTTCGGTTGCCGTCGTTCAGTTCGAAAAGCCGCTTGAGTTTCCCGAAGGTTCTCGCATCAAAGTGGTTCTACGGATGGGAGACATGCTGGGCTGTTGCCGAGTCAGTCTGACACGAAGTCCTACACCCACGGCCCTGCCCCACGACTATGCAGCCATGCAAGCTGCATTGGTCCCTGTTGAACAGCGTTCAGCGGAACAAGCCGAGGCGATACTTTCTGCATGGCGTGTGAGTGTACCTGACTTGAAGCCAGTCAACGACGAAATTGATGGGCTCGTAAAAAGCTTGCCGCAGGCACCTACATCTATCTTGCATTACATGGAACGCGAGCTGGTCAACCATCGTGAAACGAAACTTCTCGACCGCGGGGGCTGGGATAAACCGCTAGACGCTGTGCATCCGCATGTTCCCGCTGCCCTGCATGCTTTTCCTGCCGATGCCCCGAACAATCGTTTAGGATTTGCGCGATGGCTGGCGGATCCACGATCGCCATTGACGGCGCGGGTGGCGGTCAATCGGATCTGGCAATCCGTCTTCGGCGTCGGTTTGGTTGAGACTTCGGAAGACTTTGGAACACGGACTCCAGTTCCTTTCTACCGCGAGCTGCTGGACTGGTTGGCAGTTGATTTTATGGAGCGTGGTTGGAGTCAAAAGCAGATGCTTCGAACATTGATGAATAGTCAGACCTACCAACAGACATCGAGTGTCGCGCCTGCGTTGCTAGAAAAAGATCCAAAGAATGTTCTGCTTGCTCGAGGCCCGAGATTTCGCGCCGATGCGGAAGTCATTCGTGATATCGCATTGTCCGCAGCCGGACTGATGACGAACAAGTTTGGCGGACCGAGTGTTATTCCGCCGGTGCCCCAAAATGTGCTTGACTACAACTACGTTTATCCGGACTACTGGAAACCGGCTGAAGGGTCCGAGCGCTTTCGGCGAGCCGTGTATGGTTTCCGCAAGCGATCGATGCCGGACCCTGTCATGTCCACATTTGATGCTCCCAATGCTGACCTTCCGTGTGCGCGACGCGTTCGTTCCAATACGCCGCTGGCCGCTTTGGCGGGAATGAATGAAACGATGTTTGTGGAAGCTGCGCGGGCGTTGGCGCTGAGAGTTCTGAATGAATCGGGGCAGACAGAAAGCGATCGAGTCGACTATGCGTTTGCGCTTTGTATGGGTCGTAAACCGGCAGAAGTCGAGCGCACCGAAGTGCTCTCGCTGCTCGACAAGCACCGCAAACGATTGGCGGATGGCTGGATGAATGCTAAAGAAGTAGCGACCGGTGTTGCTACGAGCACTCCCAATCTGCCGACTCACGCGACGCCTCAAGATGCTGCGGCTTGGACCCTGGTGTCGCGGGTCATTTTGAACTTAGACGAAACGATTTCAAAGAACTAAATAATATGAGTACGCAAAAAGCAATCCTAGACGCTCAAGCGCTGCTAACGCGTCGCCGGTGGTTTCTCAGCCAATGTGGCGTCGGCTTGGCGGGTATCGCGGCGAGTTCGTTAATGGCTGAGGAAGCGCCGAATAAGTCGGTTCTTGCAAATCCATTGGCAACGAAACCACCGCATTTTCCTGGTAAGGCGAAACGAGTTGTCTATTTGTTTCAAGCGGGGGCGCCAAGCCAATTGGAATTGTTCGACCATAAGCCTGAGTTGACAAAGTTGAGCGGTCAGCTTCCGCCGGCTGAGTTATTAAAAGGCTATCGCGCCGCCTTCATAAATCCGAATTCAGCTTTGCTGGGACCAAAGTTCAAATATGAGCGATATGGACAGGCCGGTATGGAGCTGAGCGAAGTGCTGCCGCATACGGCCAAGATTGCCGATGAGATTTGCCTTATTCGGTCGATGCAAACCGACGCGGTCAACCATGCACCGGGGCAGATGTTGATGAACACCGGTTCGGAACAATTCGGACGTCCGAGCCTTGGTTCTTGGACATTGTATGGACTGGGCAGTGAGGCGGCGGATCTTCCGGGATTCGTTGTGCTTACTAGCGCCAAAGGTACCAGCGGGGGTGCGAGCAATTATGGATGTGGTTTTTTGCCGACGATGTATGGAGGAACTCCGTTTCGCAGCGCGGGTGATCCGGTGCTTTACCTTTCCAATCCCAAAGGCATTGACCAAGAGGCGCAGCGTACGAGTTTGGATTCTTTGAATCGCTTGAACGAAATTGCCTTGCAGCAGATTGGTGATCCAGAAATTGCGGCGCGTATTCAAAGCTACGAGATGGCTTACAAATTACAATCGAGTGCACCGGAGTTGATGGACTTGAGCAAAGAGGGGGAAGAGGCGCTGGAGCGTTACGGAATCAAAGATGTCAAGCAGCCAAGTTTCGCGCGCAACTGTCTGCTAGCGCGACGATTGCTCGAGCGTGGAGTACGGTTTGTCCAATTGTTCCATGAGGCCTGGGATCAGCACTCGGGTCTGTCGTCTGGAGTAAAGCAAAATGCACTGGACACCGATCAAGCCAGCGCGGCTCTAGTCAAAGATCTCAAAGACCGCGGTTTGCTTGAAGATACGATTGTCATCTGGGGAGGCGAGTTTGGTCGCACGCCGATGGTACAGGGCGGCAATGACGGCCGCGACCATCATAATCGCAGCTTTAGTATCTGGATGGCTGGCGGTGGATTGAAGCGTGGCCACGTGCACGGTGAAACGGATGAATTAGGATTCAACGTTACTAACAATCCAGTGCATGTTCACGATTTGAATGCCACTTTGTTGCACATGCTTGGGTTCGATCACACTCGACTGACGTATCGAGTTCAGGGCCGTGACTATCGGTTGACGGACGTGCATGGAAATGTTGTTCGCAACATTTTGGCTTAGCTTTGGTCGGTGAGTTATGTAGCCTCGGAGCGAAAGGCGACACTGACCAATCATCCATGTGGATCATCGAGAATCATTTTCAAGCGCTCTTGAAAGTGACTTTCGACTGCCGGTGTCCAAGAAGGGTTCATGGGAGGGCTTCCATGGTATGTGGCCCGCGCTGATGGTTGTAGAGTTGTGCAAAACGTTACCTGAGCGGTACACAGCCGAACCTCGCGTGCATCTCGGGAAGAACTTTGAAGTTGATATTTGCACATTTGAAGTTCAAGGCGAATCAGGGTTCGACTTGAACGAAGACTTCCACCTAACCACCGAGCCCTTTGCAGCTAGGCTGCAATTCCCAGATTGTGGGTTCGCTGGTATTTTTTTATTGTCCGTTTGCCTTACGGAATTTACGCTCGTCAGCGGCAGTCCAAAGAGGGTTTGTTGACTTCGGGGGTAGTAAATCCTGGCGGCGTTCGGACGTCCGGAGTCGGCGCTGGGCGGTTTGCCAAGCGGCGATTTGGGCGTGGTTGCCATTAAGCAGGACTTCGGGCACAGTGAGGCCTCGGTATTCGCGCGGGCGAGTGTATTGTGGGCACTCGAGTAATGCAGCGTCGGAGAAGGAGTCTTCTTGAGCGCTGCGCTCGTCGCCGAGAGCGCCAGGAATGAGACGCAAGGTGGATTCGATGATGGCCATGGCGGCAACTTCGCCTCCGTTCAAGATGAAGTCACCGAGGCTGATTTCGCGCGGATGAAGAATGTCGAGTACCCGCTGGTCAAAGCCTTCATAGCGACCGCAGAGAAGAATCATGCGCGGCAGCGCGGCCAACTGGGTTATAAGGGCTTGTTGCAGTTGTTCGCCGGAGGGGGTGAGCAAAATCAACTGGCCAGGATCTTCGCTCATGGCGCGGACGGCTTCGACGCACTCTACGACAGGCTCG
>JANNNN010001019.1:0-1894 GCA_031398555.1 Planctomycetia bacterium
CAGCATCAGGGCGATGGTGGCTGCGATGGACGAGTTCCATGATTGTTCCGCGGTGAATGAAAAAGGCCGCACAACTTAACTGGGCATTTTATTGATTGGTCTATTCAGGCAAGTGGTGCGGGCGATGGTTGTTGTGCGACCTTCCTTGTCACACACTTTCGGGGGTTGGATGAATCCAGGGTTCGCGGTAGTTTCGAGTTAACAGCTTATTGGCTTCGTTGTCGCCGATGACGCGATGCGACTTTGGATCCCAGAGCAGTGTGCGACCGACTTGAAGTGCAACGTTGGCAAGGATGCACGAAGCGGACGATATGTGCCCTTGTTCAATATCGGCGACTGGGCGGCCGCGGGATTCAATGTTTGCCAATAGATCTAGCATATGACCTCGAACCGCCGGGGCGACCTGTTTTTCGAGGTCCTTTTCCGTGTTGTCTTCTGGAAACTTGTCGAGTTCCATGACCACATCGCCGTGCATCGCCTTTCCGTTGCCATTAGGAATAAAGTCGTAGCTGTTGACGCTGAGCTTCAGAGTTCCTTTTTCGCCGTAAAGAATCGCGCCCCAGGGGTAGTCTTTATCGGGAGAAGTGCCCCACGAGCGATGATTCCAGACCACATCTAGATCATCGTATTCGAAAGTAGCAGTCTGCGTGTCAGGTGTGTTGGCTCGACTCTGTTTTTCAATCAAGATGCCTCCGCTGCTCGAGATACGTTTCGGCCAGCCGAGATCGAGCATCCAGCGAACCATGTCGTACATGTGAACACACATGTCGCCCATGATGCCGTTGGAATACTCCATAAAGGCTCGCCATTTGCGAGGGTGAACCATTGACGTGAAAGGTAGCAACGGAGCAGGCCCGGTCCACATGTCGTAGTCAAAATAGTCTGGCGGTGTGCTCTCTGGAGGATTCTCACGCGCTCGCATATGGTAGTAACAGCAGACTTCGACATGGCCAATTTTACCAAGCAGGCCTTCGCGAACAATACGATCTCGAGCTTGAATCAAATGCGGCGTACTGCGGCGCTGTGTACCTACCTGTACGACCCGATTGTACTTGCGCGCCGCCGCTAGCATCGACTGGCTTTCAATCACATCCACGCCCGTCGGTTTCTGAACGTAGATGTCGCAGCCTGACTTGACTGCCTCGATCATTGGCAGCGCATGCCAGTGGTCGGGAGTACCGATCAAGACAATGTCGAGATCCTTTTCGGCGAGCATCTTGCGGTAGTCGCTATACAGTCTCGGCCGTTTCTTACTGACTTGGCGTTCGGCAACTATCGACGCAGCACCGTCAAGCATTTGCGAATCGACATCGCAAAGCGAAACCACGTCGACAGGAGCTACTTGAATCAGCCGCAATAGATCAACCTTGCCGTACCAACCCGCTCCAATCAATCCAACTCGCTTTGCAGGCTTGTCCGCCAGCGAAGCCAATGACTCACGGGCCACTGTTGACATTGCGGCAGCAGCCGCCGATGCCTGCAAGAATTTTCTTCTCTCCACGGTCCTACCCCTAAAGAAAAAGTGTTTAGCTTCCAAATTTCTGGTAGCTGGTTTCGTCAGAAACCGGACGACGTAACCGACGTCTATCGCACATCCGGTATTTAACGAAACCAACGAGAAAACCACTCGAGATCTAACGCCGAATTATAACCAATGGTACCTAAGCCGGTGAATCCTGCTTGAGTTTTCGATAGAGTTCTTGAATTACCGGCCGCAGGTAAACTCGCGGGTTGACATGGGGGCGGGCGGCAAGCAAATGCTGCTGAGCAGCTATGGGCGTCATTCCGCGGAAACGGACGAGCCACCAAAGAACGATCGTTGCGCTGCGAGCTCGGCCGGCTTTGCAGTGGACATAAACCGTGCCACCCGCTTTGGCATGACGCTCGATAAATT
>JANNNN010001069.1:0-3200 GCA_031398555.1 Planctomycetia bacterium
GTCATCTGCAATCGAGTTGCAAAGCTCCAATCCTGAACCATCTGGCAATTGAACATCCAAAATCGCCAAGTTGAATTTCGCATTGTCCAATTGCTGACGAGCTCCAGCGACCGTCGTAACCCCCACCGTTGCAAGCCCCACTGACTGCAAATGAGCAAGCAAAAGCTCCAGATGCAGCACATCATCTTCGAGTATTAGGACGCGAATCTGTCCGTCGCCGCCATTTTTCTGCGGTAACGCGATTGGATTTTCAGCGGCCAAATTGTCTGTGCCCGACCCTGTGACTACGTCTACGAAATACTCGTCAGCGAACATAAACCGTTCCCTTCATCACATCTTTTGGGGGAGTTTCCCGATGCAGATAGCGAACTATCGACTCGCCCTGCCAGAGACCTCGAATTGAAATGCTAGCTTTGCTGGGCAATTTTGAATTTAGAGCCGGCCATTAGTAGCCTTACCCACACCTTCGGAACTTCCAACAACTTCATTAAACGGAACTTGCGACCACACTGGCGTAAAAAGACCCCACTTCGACTACAATTGATAAGTTCACAACGCTTGAAGAAACAGAAGTTGTGTGCAAAATAGCCACCTAAGAGGGTTGCCCGACTCCCCGCGTTCGCAAGCGGACTGTTGTCTATCAACCACCATGATGCATTCCACCCTCTGCGAAGGTTTCGTATTTACGTCGAATCAGATCTCGAACCAACAAACTCCTGGCGGTAATGTCGCAAAGTGACGTGTTGAACGGTTTGAGACGATAGATGTCAGTACTCGATTGAAATTAATGCTCCATGGATAAGATTAGCAAAAAGTTGACGGATCGTGAGCTAATCGACGTTGTTGTGTCTTGGTATAAGCTGGACCAGTCGACGGAAGATCTTCGAAATGCGGTAAGTCTGTATCTTCAGCGCACTCCAACCGTAGTCCCTATCGTTGTAGAAGCCATTTCATTTGAAGAGCCGGGTGTAGAGTCAGGGCCTGATGCGATTGCGCTCCAAGACACAAATCAAAACCAGTCGACTCTAATCGTTCCAGTCGACAAGCCTGCGATAGCTAATGCTGTTTCCAGCGAGGTGACGTACACGCAACAGTTCGAGCCGACGGATGAGCTCATCGGAAGCCGAGGACGGATCATCGATGCATGGGCACTTTATTATGGGGTCGAAGAGTGTTTTTATCGGATTTCGTTCGGTTTGCTAAATATGCACACCTTAGCGTTCCTTTTCTGCATCTTGATCTCCATCGCGGTTGTGATCGGCGCTTGGCAGAGCAACCTTTCAACTGAGCGGCAGAAAAAAGCAACCTTTAAGTCGATGGTGATTGAACCGCCGAACCAGAGTCCGGAGAATCCCGCGGTTCCAGATTTGGATTCGGTAATTGAACCGAATAAGTCATTGTCTGCTGCTGAACCGATCGAAGCATCACCGACCCCAATCGTCAATTCAACATCGAATGAGTCAAGTGCGGCAACGTATGCTGAAACTCCCTTTACGCCAGCTGTTAGGCTGATGGAAAAGGCATCCTGGGATGAGGCATTAGCGAATCTGCAAACTCTTGAAGTAAAGGGTGACAGCGACCGAGAGCCACTTTTGACTTTGTTGCGAATAGAAGTGTTAATTCAAAAGCATGATGCTGAGTCCATGGAGCTCGCTCGACAATTATTGATGGATTGTAAATGGGGTGAATTCAATTTAGTCTATGACCTGCTAGTAGCACGTTGGATGTTGTTTGGAAGCTTGGACGATCGCAAACGCTTCCTAAACGAAGCCGCTTCGCTGCCGGATACCGCTCGCCGGCGGATGTCTACGTGGGCTCACGTTCGCAACGGCAGCAAAGATGCGATGAATGAAGTCTCACTTGAGTCCTACGCTTCGAAAGGGCAGAGCGAGGTTTGCGATCAGCTGTTTATGTCCCTCTTCCATTACACCATGGGCAAGTTTGATGTAACGGTTCGCGAATTGCTTGATACCAAAAAAAAGCTGCGTGCGTTGCACGCTTACGGCAAGACCGATGTAGAAAACTGGCTGCTCGAGACCTCCATGTCACAGCTCACCTCTAAAGTCGATGACTTACTGACTTTGGCCCGTCGCCAAACTCGCAAAGAAATTAACTGACACCATCGTGGGCAGATGCTACCAGCAGCCTGTTCGCTGCAACGCGAAAATGAAACGGCACTCGTACTCGAACGGAAGCGAGATTCGAGTAGCAACGGGCACCGCCTTCGGCTGAGTAGGAGTACGAGTACGAGTACGAGTACGAAAATACGGTCATTTCTCGAGTTTTAATTGGGAAAGAGCTGGCGATTAGCGAGAAGTCGCATAAATGATTTTTTTTGATTCCCCCGCGACTGGCTTTCAGCAATCTGCTAAACTTTCGCTCCAAAGTGCCAAAGATTCAATATCACCGACCGGCATCTTGATTCATAATCTCTGGTGGTTTTTGCAATTCCTCTTCAATTGCTTCTTTCGAAAAGGCTATGTTTATGAAAGTTAACGGGTCGCGTGTCGCGTTCACCCTGGTGGAGTTGTTGGTAGTGATCGCCATAATCGGCATCTTGGTAGGCTTACTGCTACCGGCCGTTCAAGCAGCCCGCGAAGCGGCTAGAAGAATGCAGTGCAGCAACAATTTCAAACAGCTTTCCCTTGCGTCGCTTAATTACGAATCAACTTATAAGAAGTTTCCAAGCGCTGCTAGCGGATCTGGTTGCCGTGACAGCGCAGTCTGCCCGACGTCCACGACCGCGCGGGCACGTATAAGTGGGCACGTGGCCCTTTTGCCCTTTTTTGAACAGACCGCCCTTTACAACCAATACAACACGGCTCAATCCGCCGCATGGAGCGGTGCAGCGTACTGGGCGAACCAAGTTCCGACTTTGGTATGTCCATCCGACATTCAATTTCGCCCAGTCACCAACATCGCCATAACCAACTATAATTTCTGCGGCGGTGACACTGCAACTCTGATGTGCACAGTGGACGAGTTGGGCGATGGGCGCAATTGCAAAAATCCACGCGGTATCTTTGGCGCGTTCTCATTCTCGACGATCGCTTCTGTCACCGATGGCCTTAGCAACACGATCGCCATGTCCGAACACATGACTCCACTCGGCCCTTTGACTTTAGGTCGCGCCGCAACTACCGGCGGTGGAAGAACAGACAGTCCTGCGGCCTGCAAGACACTGTATGTCAATGGCGCCT
>JANNNN010001160.1:0-6166 GCA_031398555.1 Planctomycetia bacterium
CTTCGAGGGATGGCAGACGCGATATACGCGCGCATTGATCATTGCCGGACAGAACGTCCTACCTCAACGAAAAAAGCCAAGGTCCTATCCCCGCAAAGCACACCCGCGCCGACCCAAGAGTACAAAGTTCATGAAAAAGAAAATCGCTGACGGAGCTTCAGAGCCAAATAATCCCCACCAACAGCCATAAAGTAGATGGCATTGGGCTAACGCCTTCCGGCTGATAAGACTAAACCACCGTAACGACAATTATCCTAAGCGGGACGCTCTCTAACGCGTTCCGGCTGATTAGACGAAACCACTCCAACGACAGCTATCCATTCAATATCCTAAGCGGGACGCCCTCGTAAACGTTTATTCCACGCTATTTTCGCGGAGCGAAAGGCGACACTCCAATAACTTGAATGAAAATATGGACGAGTTGCCACAGATTGATGCTGTTACAAGTGCGATCGAAAGTTTAGCGGAGCGATTGCAGACGGTTGGTGTTGAAAGTTGTTCAACTGAACAAGCGTTTGGACGCGTATTGTCTGAACCGTTACTTGCAGACCGCGATTCACCAGCGATCGATGTTTCCGCGATGGATGGCTATGCGATTCGATTGTCCGATTTGCTAGGCGAGCCATTACCGGTATTGGCCATTGCCGCGGCAGGAAGTGCGCCTCAGTCGCTCACGCCCGGCACGGCAGTTCAAATTTTTACGGGTGCGGCTGTCCCACCTGAAGCCGACTGCGTCATCCGTCGCGAGGACACGCTCGAATTACCGGGCCGAGTAAAGATTGAAGTACCAGTAGAGTCATTGCAAAGAGGACAGAGCATTCGTCGTCGCGGCGAGAATACACGAGCTGGCGATGTTGTGCTGCCAGAAGGTACAGTTCTAAATGCCCCAGCCGTGGGCGCGGTCGCTACCTTTGGTCGGGCACAGGTAAGCGTTAGGCGTCGCGTGCGGGTGGTCGTTTTGAATACGGGGGACGAGTTGGCCAATATCGGCGCGGAGGTACAACCATGGCAAATACGCGATTCGAATGGACCGCTCTTAGAAGCTTGGTTGCGGCAGTTCGCGTGGATTGATTTTGTTTGTCGTAAGCACGTTGGCGACACGCTTGAGTTAGTCCAGTCGGCCATCGAGACGCACCTAGCGGAAGCAGACGCAATTCTTTTGACAGGTGGTGTGTCGATGGGCGATACCGATTTCGTCCCCGAAGCCATTGCGAAACTCGGAGGCGAAGTGGCATTTCACCGATTGCCTATTCGACCTGGTCGGCCCGTGCTTGGGGCATGTCTAGGCGGTAAATTACTGCTTGGTTTACCGGGCAATCCGGTGAGCGTCGCAGTAACGTCTCGCGTTATCGGATTGCCACTGCTCCGCAAACTGGCAGGCATCACACCGACTGAGGAACCGCTCGAACGTTGTGAGTTGGCGGAAGCTGACGAAAAGACGCTATCGCTTGTATGGTTTAGGCTGGTGAAGATCGATCGCAATTCCACAGTGAAGCTAATTGGCTCGCAGGGGTCGGGTGACTTGGTCTCGCTTTCTCTCAGCCATGGATTCGTCGAGATTCCAGTGGGCGGAAGTGGGAATGGGCCTTGGCTTGTGAGATGGTGGTAGGCATCACGGCTTGTATTTGCGCTTCATCCGTGGGACCACTCTTGGCTGGTCGGTAACTCGGCAGCTTTGCATCCCCTATAGCGTACAGGAATGGCTTCCTGCATGATGTAACAGCTATGGGTTTCACGGCAGCGCGGCAGTGAGTTTCGGTCAGGGGTACGAGCGGTGGTGAGAAAAAATCAGTTTGGGTTTGTGCGAGTGACAGCGGCGGGACACGCTACGAGTATTGCCAATCCGCTTGCGAATGCTCGCGCTGCGATGGCGAGTTTGGATCAGTTTTCGGACAGCGATGTGGTGGTCTTTGCGGAGCTTTCGCTGGCTGGTTACACGTGCGGTGATTTGTTCTCCCAGCAGCAACTGCTTGACCAGGTAGTCGAAGCATTGGCACAAGTAACTGGGCATACAAGAGGCCGCATGCAGTTGGTGATCGCCGGACTACCGATTCGGGTTCAAGGCGGTTTGTACAATTCGGCCGCAGCTATTTGTGACGGCGTAGTTTTGGGGATTGTTCCGAAACAATATCTGCCTAACTATCAAGAGTTTTACGAAGCGAGATGGTTTGCTGCTGCCGATGGGAGTGAATCCAACACCGTTGACTTAGGCGCGTTGGGCGAAGTGCCATTTGGTATCGACTTGTTGTTTGAATGCGGCGAACTGGTGGTAGGTATAGAAATTTGCGAAGACTTGTGGATGCCTGTTCCGCCAAGCAGTTTGCAAGCCTCGGCGGGGGCGAATTTGTTGGTCAACTTGTCGGCAAGCAATGAGATCATCGGTAAAGCGAGTTACCGCGAATTGTTAGTTCGCAGTCAGTCAGGCCGTTGTTTAGCCGCCTATGCTTATGCGAGCGCGGGCCCAACGGAATCGACTACGGACGTGGTCTTTGGTGGACATTGTTTGATCACAGAGAACGGTTCATTGCTGGCCCAATCGGAACGTATCGGAGAGCCGCATTGTGCTTGGCTGGAGCAGTCGCACGCGACCGCAGATATCGATCTCCAGCGGCTAGGCCACGATCGACAGATGACGCAAAGTTGGCAGCAAGCCGCGAAACGATTGAAGTCAGAATTCCGCAGAGTGCTATTTTCCAGCGCATTGAGCAGCAACGGTTCGCTTCGAACTGTGGTGGCACAACCTTTCGTACCACGTGACGACAGTGAATTGCATGCTCGATGTGCTGAGGTATTTGGTATTCAATGCGCGGGGCTAGCCAAAAGAGTCTCCCGCTTGCCAGAGCTAATGCCATTGAATATCGGTGTTTCCGGAGGGCTGGACAGCACGTTGGCTTTGCTGGTGGCGGTCAAAACTTGTCAGTCTCGAGAATGGCCGGTCAATCGGATCGCTGGCATTACAATGCCCGGATTCGGAACAACGTCGCGAACGCTTGACGCCGCGCGGGCGCTGATGGAGCATTTGAACATGAAGGCCGAGGAGATCGATATTCGCCAACTGTGTTTAGACACTTTTAAGAGTTTGAAGCATAAACCGTTCGGTATCGATGCGTCAAACTTGGAGCTTTCGGCTTTTGTACTAGCTTTGCAAAAAATACCGGTTGAGAAACGAAATGACTTGGTGTTTGAGAACGTCCAGGCGCGAGTCCGTACCATGTTGTTGATGAATCGTGGCTTTGTGCTTGGGACCGGCGATTTGTCGGAGCAGGCGTTAGGCTGGAGCACGTATAACGGCGATCATATGTCGATGTACAACGTGAATGCGTCGATTCCTAAAACGCTGGTAAAATTCCTTGTTAAGTATGTTGCCGAGCAAGAATTTACGGGCGAAGTCAAGCAGTGTTTGCTGGATATCGTCAGTACGCCGATTTCACCGGAGTTGTTGCCGCCGGACGCAAGTGGAAAGATCCAACAATTGACGGAAGGGAGCATCGGCGCGTATGAACTGCACGATTTCTTCCTGTATCACTTTGCGAGATTTGGATCGACGCCCCAGAAGATTTTGCACTTGGCGAGCTTGGCGCAGTTTTCAAAGAGTTATAGCGCCGACGAGATTCGAAAGACTCTGCAGACGTTTTTGAAACGTTTTTTCGGAAACCAGTTCAAACGCTCATGCGTGCCAGACGGTCCAAAGGTGGGCAGTGTCAGCTTGTCACCACGCGGCGACTGGCGTATGCCCAGTGACGCTGAGGCACAAGCGTGGCTCAGCGATTTGGGTGAATGACATCAGTGAACTATCACTTGTCTTCGCGTTTTTTGGGAGGCGCGACAGTCATTTTGTCGACGACGCGAGTTACTCCGGTAATAGTGTGCATCGAACTAAGAATTGCTTTGCGCTGGTATTCTTGAGCCAGCGCACCAGTTAACGTGACCGTTCCGCTCATCACGTCGACATTAATCTTGCTTCCCGAGCCACTGCAACGTTGAGCCAATTTCTGCGTCACGCTGCGCATCAATGTCTTATCTGGAATTTTATTTCCGAGGGCCATATCGAGCATCCGTTTTTTTGGGACTTTACACACGAAAAAACCTCTTGTGGCAGGCTACTGCGGACTGCACACGAGATCGATGTAAGCCCATTTGTGCGGATTACAGAGATCGAAACGGATCACTGAAAAGCTACAATTTAACCGTACTTCTCTTTAAAGATGGGAATTAGATGTTAGATGGCCGTTGCCGCGAGACTATGGAATTTCCTGCATCGCTTCGTAACCGGAGCGAGTAAGCGAGTAACCACCTTTAAACTCTTCGGGGACTAAAAGACCAGCAAGGGTCAGTTTGTCGAGCGATTTTTTCATGGAAGTAATGTCCTGCGAACTGATGCAGAGCATTTTTCCGGGGGTCATTAGGTACTTGCGAAACATTGCCAACACATGGATTTCGCCATCGGAAAGACGTTGCGGCCGGGAAGCTGCCTCGTCGGTGGCAGTCGGAACTTCCGTCTTTTTGCGTTCGCGGTTATCTCGTTTATCCATTTGTTTTTGACGTTTCTCAACCTCGCGTTGACGCTTGGCCATGGTATTGCGATCTTTAGCCATACTACTCCGATTCTGACGTGAGGTTGATTTATTTCGTTGTGGCAGAGCGGATCAGCCAAACGGATTGCTGGGCGGAACGCAAGTGCGAAACCGGCCTTGCAGCAAGAGTCTTGTGATGTGTAACGCAGCGAAACAGCAAAGGTCTGCGGTGCCCCAGTATTCCAGAAATTAGGATGCCAGAAATTCGCATTCCAAAAGCCAGCGTACCGAAACTTGCGTACCGAAAGTCATCAACGCAGTCCGCACGAGAATGGCAAAGCGATTGCGCAGGCCTAATCGGCGGACTAATCAAACTCAAGACGAGTCACCTCGGCCGTTCGCAGAGCGAATTGGAGCGACGCATCAAATTTATGAATGATTGGTGATGGTTTTCACCACCAGTAAGCCTAACCGCGCAACCAGTGTCACGCCAGCCCCAAAACCAGCCACCTGCCAATTATAGGGCATCTTCGCTGTCTCGATCGGGATTCTTGGATCAATGCTCTTTGATCAATCAAGCAGTGGTAGGTTTGCGATCAATGACTCTCTGCATGATACTCATCCACGTTTGATTGAGCCGCAGTGTAATGTCACTTACTACGCGCTCTTCCTCTTGGAACTCGATCACAAAACCAGCCATCACCAGTGTATCATTTGGGCTTTTGCCAGCTTGGCAAGATTTCCAAAACCGTACACTCCGCAGCGTGCTCTCAGCTTTGGTCGTGGCGGTTTCTTGAGTGATCGAATTAACCGATTTCGTGACCTCAGGAGTGAGGCTCGTCATCATATCCTTGCGCAATTGATCAGCCCAATTCTTCCAACGAACCTTTTCCTGAATCGACATTTATTGCACTTTCAATTGGCGACGGTTGCCGTGTGAATCAACACTGTGATTCAGCATGGCAAGCACTTAAACGATTTCGTCCACAACTTTGCATCAAGCTCCGGACCGAACTTGAGTACTATTCTAACCTGAGTGAGCTCTAAAGAGGAGTGCCGATTCCGCGGATTAAGGGCGGGGATTTCACAAAAAGGAAACCCCAAGATGGTCAAGCAACGCCCGAATTGAGTTTTTGTCAACAATTTGGAACTTTTTTCTGCCGCTTTCATCTAAGTGGCGGTTTGACGACGTGTCCAACGTTCTCCTTCGTGGTGGTGGGGGTATTTTGGTGCCAGGAGTCACATATGTCAGCAGGTTTTGATGCTTGCAACCTGAACGCAGTGCCGCTCGAGTTTTTACGCGGTTCGCAAAACGCCCAACCGACCGCAGCGAGTCCTGAAGGGATAGCGAAGTCTGAAGGGACAGCAAATACGGAAGAGCTAGGTCGGCAAGAACTGGAGTCTGACGAGACGTCCTTCAATGGTGTTTCTCAATTGAAACCGACCGTAACGTCTCCGCTTCCAATAAATTTGCAACGCGTCGCGGAGGCTCGGGAACAACAAGGCTTCAGCTTGCGGACCATTGCACGTCGAACAGGTATGGATCTTCGAACGCTTAGGTCCCACGAGTTGCCTACCACTGATATGAAGTTGAGCGAGTTGCGAGCTTGGCAGCAGGCTCTCGAAGTTCCATTGGTGGACCTAATTGAAGA
>JANNNN010001189.1:0-2963 GCA_031398555.1 Planctomycetia bacterium
CCGAAGACCCGGTCCTTGCTGAATCCGTTTCAATCTCAGCAGTCGTGTCATTTGCAATATGGCAAGTAGACGGTGAATACGAATCAAGACACGTACCTAAACTTTGTGCCGAAATGAAGCAGGTGGATGTGGTCAAAGTAAAAACACCGAGACCCCGGAAGGTGCGACGGCTATCGCCGACTTTTGTTATTTCATCGGCATGCAACAAGTCGCCCCTACATAACAGCCATCTCATATCGCTGTCGGAAAGTCCAATGTGTCGCAATTGGCTAATGTGTATTGCGAACTGCCAAATATTTTGCCCAACGTTATCTGCATACTCATTCGTCTTTCGAAAGAGATCAAGGGCCGATTTCATTTCCAAAGAGAGCAGTTCACAGTGGACAGTGTTAGAGCTGCTCTCCGACTGAGTCGCTTGCGGCAATGCGTTCATGATTTACTCAAGGGGCAATTGAGATGAGATGTCGTCGGCGATTACACACACTACTCACAACTACGAGAATTCGAAAACTGGGGCATGCTCGCCGAAGTTCTCAACCCTAAATGGTAAAAACCCAAGTCCGCAGATGAGTGAATAGAGCTATTTAAGGGCGAAATATCGCCAGCACAATGGTCAATCTAGCGTCGATTTGATGGCAACTTGTGGTGTGCATTTCCTATGCACCACAAAACACCTTCGCCCGTTCCATCTCCGCCGAATTTGATCACTGAGTTGGTTTGGTTGCGATTGAGACTGCGAATCGCATCGTGCAAGCGTTGCTTAGATTCCGATTCTTTACTTGGCGGAATGGGATCGGAGATTCGCAAGGGCCACCCTTCTTCCTGAAATGCGGAAAGAATTGTCTCCTGGTTGCGAGCAGGGCATTTGAAGTGTTTTACGAGCTTGCCCTTATACATCAATCTGCGAAGCTTTAAATCCCAGAGCGGTAGATCGGTCGCGGGGAGCGTTTGCTCGTCAGCCCGGGAAAGTGTGCTTCTTGGCTTAAGTAGTAATTGCGAGTTCTTTGCAAGTATAAAGCAGCTGGTTTCGCCGATCGAATACCTACCACCCTCTTCGAATTGTCTTTCGCCCAAGCTCCCCGACGTGGTTTCCTTGAGGTGGCGAACTATGCCTTCAATTACTAACAATCGCAATTCTGTATCGCTGTGCCCCCACCGGCGAAAATCTGAAATCGTCACTGCGAGCTGGTTGGGTTCGACTTGAATTTGTGCTGCGTAGACGTTGAGTTTTTGCAGTTTTTCAAGCGTCAACGAAAGGCGATCGTCTGCAAAGTCCTTCCAGTCGAGGTGCGTATGCGCACTCACGGGAGCTACAAGTTGTTTAATCATTTACCAGCGGCTCAAGTTAACTAAGGGCAATTCATAGTTAAGAACTAGCATGATACTTGCGGACAACCGATTACGGTTGGGCGTAGGTAAGAATCAGTCTAATTACCCACTTCAGGGACGCAAGTCGATCAATTTGCCAGGAAAAATCACCGCGACCTCTCGTCGGTCGTTTAAACCAACGACAGACTAGGATCACATGACGGGTAAAGATTTGCCGAAGAGCGGGGTGGGAGAAGAAGGATTGTCCAGAAGCAGCGCGAGACAGAGAATACACCTGAGAGGGTTCGAACCTCTAACCTTCGGTTCCGTAGACAACAAACCACTTTCCGTAAGCAGTAACGCCACCAACGACTTACGAAATTCTTCGAAAACCCAAACAGCGCCACAGAAGCATGTTATTGGCGAGCCGCTTCAGCCCATGGCGGCTACTGACAGCTTTTCGGAATTTGCTGCTCAATCAAAGTGCCAAGTCTGCTCTGTAATCTCACCCAAACTTACACGTTTAATTAGAGCTTGGGACCAACTTTCACCACATGTTCAAGAGACGATTCTCTTGCTTATTGAGTCAGTAACCCATGAGCATAACGAAAGCCTCGCTTGCGATAGGTAAACAAGTGTCCATCCGGGGACGTATGGAATTGTTAGATATCCAGTAAGACAGTTTCGGGCAAAGATGCAAAACGATATTCGCATTTGCAGCGCATCTAACTCTGGGATGTGAAGCAAACGAACGCGCCGGCTTTGGGCCATGCGATTGTAATTTAGTTAGTTGCTCATTGATCCTTAACGGTGTATTCGAAGTACAGCGGATCGACTCTAGTTCTAGCATTGAACTGGTTCCATGATGCGTCTGAGACTTCTTGAGGCTTGATTGGGTCGGTATCTGTTTGTAAAACCCGTCCTTGGCATTTTTCCATGAGTGCATTGCGAATAGATTTTAGCGGGTGATACCACGGCGGATCATTCTTGGTAACGGCCCATTCATTGACTGCGGTAATCATCGAAGTGAATTCACCAGCAGCGGCCCCAACGCCCATCCAATTTAGGTTGGCATATTTATCAGCGGCCGAACCAGAAAGTGTCGCGTTGTGGCTTCCATGATGCCCCACTATGTACAGTACTGTACGGGCTAGCAAGTCTTGCGTAGTTACTTCCGCTCCCCCATCCTTCAACGTGCACTTGGTTGTGACCAACGGTTTTGATTGAGCCAAAGTCAACGGTTTAGATTTTTAAAAAAGTGAGTTTGTTCAGTAAGGGCGCATACTACTCCCCAGCTCTACGCCTTATTTTTTTGCGGAGTGAGAAAGGATTATCGAATTGTTGCCCGGCCTGATGGCATGCTCTGGTGACTCAGTCTGGATCGTGGTTAGGTGATCTGCATTGGAGCATCCACATCGCCGTCGATGGCGTCATTTGTCTTCCGTCAGACTCACGCGACTCGTTGAATGCTTGGGATCAGAGGAATGACAATCTTGGTCGTAAGCTCTGTAGTATGTCGAGTCCGGTCAGGAACTGAGCCAGTTTTGCGGTTTGGCTGGGGTGGCTGGCGGTTAGTGGATTGCGATTACTGAAGTCGGATTAGGATGGAATTCCGGTTTGCTTCCGTTTGGCTGGAAGCATAGTTGAAAATTCGC
>JANNNN010001199.1:0-1334 GCA_031398555.1 Planctomycetia bacterium
GGCAAAGTGAAAGTGACCTCGTGCACTTGGTCCCGAAGAACGCTCAAAGTTGCGTTCAAATGAATTTTGCCTTGGTGGACAATTGCGATCTGATCTGCAACGCGCTCCACTTCGGCGATCTGATGACTCGACAGCAACACCGTTCGACCAGTGGCCGCACGCTCAACCATGCTCTCCATGAACTCACGCCGAACCAGTGGATCAAGTCCCGACGTCGGTTCATCCAAGATCAATAATTCTGGATCGTGGGCTAGCGACAATGCCAACGCAACTTTGGCCCGCTGCCCTTTGCTCAAATGCTTGATCTTGCGGGTCGCCGGCAGATCGTAGCGCTCGATCGACTGGCGAAAGCGATCCATGAAACCGTCAGGATAGAACGACGATGCAAACCATCCTATTTCGTCAATTCGCATCCAGTCGTAGAGGGCTGGCGCATCGGACACGTAACCAATGCGTTGCCGAATGGTCAGTGCATCGCGGGTTGGACTGAGCCCCAAGACGGTGCACTGACCCCGCGTCGGCGTTTGAAATCCGGTTAGGATACGGATTAAAGTTGTCTTGCCCGCGCCGTTTTCCCCCAGCAGTGCGAACACAGAGCCTTGCGGGACAGTTAAGTCGATCCCTTTCAAGGCATCGCAGCCAGGAAAGTGCATTTCCAAGCCTTGAATCGTAATACAATCGGTCATGGTTTTCTACCTTCGATTGCGAAGATGATTTGACAGTGTTAATACCGAACAGGGAGAGCTACGAAATGGGTTGAGACTCATTTTGCGACGCGACTGTGTTGACGGTTGCAGAGAGCTTTTTGAGTAGCTTGCGAACCAGTTCTTCGATCTCAGTAGCCGTCAGGCCACCATGCAGAGCTTCCGTTAAAACCGACTGCAAGCGATCGCTGATGAGCGTCCGCCTGACTTCCTTGCAGACTTTGGCCGCACCCTGGCAAACGACGACACCGCGCCCGCGCAGCAGTTCTAAAACGCCGTCGCTCTGAAGTTGTTGATAAGCTCGCGCGACGGTATTTGGATTGAGCGCCAACTGCACACTGAGCGCCCGCACGCTTGGCAACAACTGCCCCGGTCGAAGCGACTCTTCGGCAATTGCGAATTTCACTTGGCGAACAATCTGATCGTAAATCGCTACACCGTTGTTTGCATCGATCGAGAAAAACATCGAGTATCCTCCACTGCGCCCGCAGTTCTAGTCCACTAGTTAGATAGTACACTAGGGAGTTCGGGTGGTCAAGTGGCGATTTATATGTTTATTGTTTTTTTGTCATGGAATTCGTCCCGCCCCAGGCGGGATTCATTTCATTAAGTTATATTTTTTTATAAAAA
>JANNNN010001211.1:0-1396 GCA_031398555.1 Planctomycetia bacterium
GGTCCGACAAGCATAAAGTTACAGGAGGCTGCAAAACGACACGCCATCGTAGTCACTTGCTCGATCTTTGAACGCCGGGCGCATGGTCTATATCACAACACGGCAGTGACCTACGACGTGGACGGTCGGTTGGCGGGCATGTATCGCAAGATGCATATCCCAGACGATCCGCTGTATTACGAAAAGTTCTATTTCACGCCTGGTGATCTTGGCTTTACGGTTGCAAAGACAAAGTATGCGTCGTTGGGAGTTGGAATTTGCTGGGATCAGTGGTATCCCGAAGCAGCCCGCTTGTTTGCACTTAGCGGTGCGGAGATTTTGCTGTATCCGACCGCTATCGGTTGGATTCCAGAAGAGCGTGCGCAGTATGGCACGACGCAGCATAGTTCTTGGGAATTGTCAATGCGGGCTCACGGAGTGGCTAACGGTGTTTACGTGGGGGCTACCAATCGCGTGGGACTTGAAGGCGGTTTACAGTTCTGGGGTGGATCTTTCGTATGCGATCCGAGCGGCGATGTTCTGCATCGAGCTAGTCACGATTCAGAAGAAATATTAATTGTGCCTTGTGATCTGGCTCGCATCGATTGGACGAGGACTCATTGGCCATTCCTGCGCGATCGTCGCATCGATGCCTATGGTGACATTACCAAGCGTTTCATCGACTAGGCCGAGTTCCCTTCCGATCAGTCTATATTAAGAGCGTCAATCATTGTAATCAAGAGAAATAACCAAAGCCCTCACACCTGGCCGGCTGAGTGGGAAGCGCAAGCGGCAACTTGGATCGCTTGGCCGCACAACCAACAAACCTGGTTGGATCGTTTTGAACCGATTCCCAGAGTTTACATTCAGTTCATTACCGAATTGGCACGCGTTCAAGCTGTTCATTTGCTGAGTGGACCGAGCGGCTTGCGTCAACCGGCCAGCGAGAGTCTATCGAACTTTCCGAATGTGTTTATACATGATGTCTCAACTAACGACACCTGGATTCGTGACTATGGTCCGACGTTTGTGCGTCGCCTGGATGACGGTGCACTTGTAGGGATCAATTGGCAATTCAATGCCTGGGGAGGAAAATACCCACAGTATGCCGACGACGCACGGGCGGCTGAAACGGTGTGCAAATGGATTGGCTGCCCACGCAGTGTCTCGGCTATGTTTTGCGAAGGAGGCGGGCTTGAGACCGACGGTGCAGGAACATTACTGACAAACAGCAGCGTACTGTTGAATCCGACTCGCAATCCCGGCTGGACACGCGAGATGGTTGAAGGTGAACTGCAGCGACAATTGGGGGTAACTAAAATTATCTGGGTCGACGGCGGAGGACTAGTAGGCGACGACACCGACGGCCATATCGATCAACTCGCTCGCTTCGTGGCACCGGGCGTTGTGGTTGCCG
>JANNNN010001231.1:0-5764 GCA_031398555.1 Planctomycetia bacterium
TAAAAGGCGAGGCGCTCAATCGGACCTTCAAGCAAAAACACTACACCCCGGCACTCGCGCAAACAGATCCAACCGCCTACGTACCGGATTACGGCACGCTGCCGAGCGAATACTTTGAACTGCATTTTACGCCGCAGCAAGGCCCACTACTTATGCTGCTTCCGCAAGTCGTAAAGACAAACGAAGAGCTTATGCGTCGCGAGCCGGAATTGAACGCGCGGTACACTCGCATTATGCTCTCGCGTGCTGCCGTGTGCGACGTCCCCGTGATGAAATCTCATGCTGACCTTCGACTCTGCTCTCACTTGGAACGTGCCCAGGTGCGTTCTGGTATCACCGCCGCCGCCGCCTTTCACGGTCCTTGGGAAGTAGAAAAGTATCTTACCGCAGGCGGAAAAATTCTTAGCGCTGGCATCTATATCAAACCAACAAATGGAAGTGTTGCAATTGTCGTAGCAAATCTTGGCAAAGTCACGGCGATGGAGACTATCACTTTGAACCTCGATACGCTCGCGGCAGAGGGAATCACACCGGCTCCTCGAGCGAGAATGATTTCCGTCTTCACGGATGAAGAATCGACTGTCGACGCCGATGTGTCGATTCAAATTGAGCTTGAACCTAACGATATGAAGATCGTCGTGTGGGAATAGGATTTCAGTCGATGATTTGCTGTGCGACTGTTTTCGCGGCCAATTCATGGCAAGTCTGAACCATGCCACTGACGCTCATGCCTAGATCGGCAAGCAATTCTTCGCGTTCGCCGTGTTCGATGAAACGATCAGGAATGCCCAAACGGCGGAGGCTGCGAGTGTCCCAGCCGCGATCTACGGCTAACTCAGTTACTGCACTGCCGTAGCCGCCAATGAGTGCGGCTTCTTCGGCCGTGATCACGAAGCGGCACTCTGCGAAAACCTTCGCCAGCAGTTCTTCGTCGAGCGGTTTGATGAAGCGGGGATTGATGACGGCTATTTCAAGGCCTTGTTGTGCTAACTGTTCAGCAGCTTGCAAAGCGGTCTCAAGCATCGGGCCGAGAGCGAGAATGGCGCCGTCGGTGCCCCAGCGGACAATCTGGCCTTTGCCATATTCAATCGGTTGTTCTGACAATCCGAGATTCGGCGCAGCGGCTTTTGGATAGCGAATTGCGGTCGGGCCATTATGAGCGACTGCGAAGTCAAGCATCGCTTGCAGCTCGGGTCCGTCACCGGGCGCCATGAAAGTAATATTTGGAAAGACTCGCGTGTACCCGATATCAAACACCCCGTGATGCGTCGGGCCATCGGGTCCCGCCAAACCGCCGCGGTCCATCATCAAAATCACGGGCAAATTTTGCAGGGCGACTTCTTGGAAGATTTGATCGTAGCTGCGCTGCATGAAAGTGCTGTAGATGCACACGATCGGACGCAGTCCGACTTTGGCATGACCGGCGGCGAAGGCGACGGCATGCGATTCGCAGATGCCCACATCGAAGAAGCGATCAGGGAATTCGTCGCGGACCGGTTCGAGTTTATTACCTTGGCACATGGCGGCGGTCATGATCGTCACCCGCTCGTCACGGCGCATGGCGCTTGCGATCGCATCGCGAGCAAAATTGGTGTAAGCCGGGGAGCTGCTGCCGCCAAGCATCTTGGGGTGGCCGTCTTCATCTTGGAACGCAGGCGGGGTGTGAAAGAAGACAGGATCTTTTGCAGCAGGCTGATAACCGTGTCCTTTTTCAGTGACGACGTGCAATAGGATCGGACCCTTTTGGTCCTTGACCATCTGAAAGTATTTACGGAGCAAACCGAGATCGTGACCATCGATAGGTCCGATATAGCGAATACCAAGTTCTTCAAAAAGCATGCCGCCGTGAAGACCGGCTTTGACACCTTCTTTAATCTGAGCCAACATGCGTTCGGCCGGGTCACCGAAGACTGGTAAGCAATTGAGCATGCGAGTCACTTCGCTCTTCAGTCCGCTGTAAAACGGATTGGTGCGCAGTCGATCGAGATAGCGAGCAACGGAACCGACGCGTGGGCAGATACTCATCTTGTTATCGTTCAAGACGATCAGCAGATCTTTGGCCAACTCGCCGGCGTTGTTCATGGCTTCGAAAACAATGCCGGATGGAAACGCGCCGTCACCGATGACTGCGACGCTTTTGCGACCCGCTTGTCCCATCAAGTCATCGCCGCTCTTGAGACCGAGCGCCGTCGAGACGCTACAGCCAGCGTGGCCGGTCATAAACAGATCGTATTCGCTCTCTTCAGGATTCGGGTAACCCATCAACCCGCCGCGAGTGCGGATATTTGCGAAATCTTTGTAGCGACCGGTGATCAACTTGTGTGGATAGATCTGATGACCAGTATCCCAAATCAATCGATCGTGGCGAAAGTCAAAGACACTATGCATCGCCAGGCAGAGTTCAACGACACCAAGATTCGAGGCGAAGTGAGCCGTGCGAATGCTGAGCAGCCCGCATAGGACTTCGCGAATTTCGTCGCCCACTTGCTTCAAGTCGCCAAGACTCATGCTGTGGAGATCATGAGCCGAATTGAGTTGTTCCAATAGTTTTGGCATGGCAGACTAATTGCTCCTATCAACGACAAACTTCGCGACGTCAATCAAGTTGTTGGCAGCCGGCCCAAGTGGCGCGATGGCACTGCAAGCTTCCTCGACCAACTGGTTTGCCCAGCGGCGAGACGCTTCCAATCCCAACAGCGACGGATAAGTCAGCTTGCCGATAACGCTATCCTTACGCGTATTTTTACCCATCTGTTCACTCGTGCTTTCAACGTCCAGGCAATCGTCGACTACCTGAAATGCCAAACCGATCGAGCGGCCGTATTGTTCTAGCATTTCAAGATGATCCGCCGATGCGCCCGCCGCCACCCCTCCGAGGCACAGACTAGCTTGAATTATGGCCCCGGTCTTTCGCAAGTGAATCCTCTGCAAGTGTTCAACCGTGCGATTTCTCTCAACTAAACCATTAGTATTGGCTAAACCATCGGAACTGGCAAAACGACCTTCAGCGGCCAGATCGTCGGCTTGGCCGCCAACCAATTGGCTCCGGCCAGCGGCTCGGGACAAAATTTGGCAACAGCGCAATGCCCGGTCGCTTGGCAATTCGTGCGCTAGGATTTCAAAAGCCAGTGTTTGAAGTGCATCGCCAGCCAAAATCGCTGTCGCTTCGTCGAATTTGCGATGGCAAGTCGGCAAACCGCGCCGCAAGTCGTCGTTATCCATCGCTGGCAGATCGTCATGGATCAGCGAATAAGCGTGAACCATTTCGACAGCACAGGCCGCAGGAAGGGCCGTTTTTGCTTGACCACCGATCGCTTCGGCGGCCAGCAAAGCCAGGATGGGTCGTAGGCGTTTTCCGGGCGCGAGGACACTGTAACGCATCGCGTCCGAAAGTCGCGTGGGGCAACCTTCGCTGGGCTGAAGGTAATGTTCAAGCGCCTGCTCAACGATTTCTCGCAGTGGTGCTAAGCGAACTTGCAGGCTTTGATCAGGTGAGGCTAGTGGCATTGAATTCTCAGAACAGAGATCCCTCGTCGTCGGTTTCTTGACTTTGTTTTACGCTAGGCCCAGGACGACGCGGGATTGGGCCACGCGGGACTGCCCGCCGCTCGCCACGACTTTCCTGCTTATCTTCCAAGCTAAGTTCTTCGTCGTCGATTTCGCGGACGATTGGGGCTCCACTGGCATCCACGCCGCTCAGGATTTCGATCTTTCGCTCGGCTTGCTCCAACCGTCCATGGCAAGCTTTCAACAGAATAATCGCCTGAGCGTAATCGCCTAACGCTTGTTCAAGGGGGCCACCGCCTTGTTCGAGCCGACGAACAATGGTCTCAAGTTCTTGTAGCGAACCTTCAAAGTCGACGGATTCCAGGTCCGCCCCCTTCTTTTTGACCATTTTGATACCTCGGCAAAACCATCTGGCAGCAATTCTCGCTCCTTATAATAGCCGGAAAGCAACCCTTCCATAACCCGCAGCAATTGCACTTTAATGTCTCACAACCGGCAAATTCGGGAATGTAGGTAAACTCTTTGATCGGTTGATGCTGCGTCTATCCACATTCTTTGACTGAGCTTGTTATTCGACGTATCTACAGATAGACGACAAAATCCCGCAGTCGATATATCGCGTCCACCAGTCAAAGCGCGGTCTGTCTACGGCATTACTAGAAGGTGAAACATGGCAGCCCCGGCCAAGTTAGAATTCGATTCTTGGATTGAAACGGTTCGAAAGCACATCGAAATGGCCGATCAATCTCCTCATAGTAGCCGCCCGAATATCCACCGCGGAAAGCGGAGTCAGCCATCTGAGTGCGTTCCTGTTCAAGAGGCTCTGGAATCGCTGAAATCTTTGCACAAAGAGTTGGTTGTTCGCGCATCGGCGATCGATCCCGCAGGCTCGTTCAACGACGGACTGACACAGCACATGTCAAACCAAGTTGCCGAACAGGTTGCTTCGACTTTGACCGCTCAATTATCCCAGCAACTCTCCAGTCAAATCTCGATCCTGTTTGAAGCAAAGCTGAAGCAGCTCGAGGGTGGCGAGACACGCGTAGAAGAAAATGTAAACGCCAAAGAATCAGAATCTCTCGCAAAACGCATCGTTGAACTTGAGACTGAAATCGCCGATCTACAATCCTGTTCACTGTCCAGCGAGGAACAACTTCGACAGTCGGTTGACGCGTGCGAGAGTCGGTTAGCAGCGGTCCAGGAAGAATTGGCCCTCGCTTATGAGAATATCGCTCTGCTTGAAATGAAACTAGCTGACTCGAAGAACTCGGAATGGAGTTTGGATCGCAACACCGAGTCCCAGAACACACAGAACCGAGTGGTCATGGAACTAGAAGCTGAAATCGCATCACTGCAAACTAATTTGGCCGCAATGCGAACCGATTGCTGGCAAGTTGCCGATCCAAGCACCGACCCAGCAAAATTGACTGCCGAACTTGCGCACCTCAAGCAGCAGAATTCAGACTTGGCATCGCGACTAGCCGAAGCTCAATTCAGCTTGCACAATCCACCGCATCTTTGCCTGACAACCTTAAATCAGGAAAGCATGACTTGGGAACAACGCAAGAAACTGATCATGAAGCAGTTTGAAGACGAGTCTGCCGCCGAGAACCACACCGAGTCTTCACGCAATCAAATCGATATCGAAGAAATTCTGTGCACCACTCAAGCGGAGATCGACCGACGCGATGCAAAAATTGCTGAGCTAAAGGCGATCGTCGAACAGCAATCGAACACCCACGAAGGCGTCGCCATCGGGGCCGCTGCCATCGCTCAGATGCTGGATTCCGACGAGTTGGTGAAACTCGAACGCGAGAAGCTGGCCGCTATTCAACGCGAATGGGAAGGCAAACTGCGAGAAGCTGAGATACAAATTTCGACCGAGCGGGCGAAGCTGAGTCGCGAGCGGGCCGAACTCGAATCGCAATCTCGCATATTGGCTGAACAGGCGGTCAATCTGCCGACACAGTCCAATTCGGTCCGAGAAACAAAAATTGACGGAAAGCCCGTTCGTCGCTGGCTCGAGCACATGGGTCTACGCGATAAGTAGTAGTCATCCGTTCCCGTAGCTGGTTTCGTAAGAACTGCCCACTCTTCTTTTCAAAATAATCCGTTTCAAACTCTAGCTAGCTTTGTCCAGCTAAGATTTTTGCCGTAGCACGTGGGTTTGACTCGAGCATTGGTTTGGTCCGATCAGCCGGAAGGCGTTAGAAAGCGTCCCGCTTACGATAATGGTCGTTACGTTAGTTTAGTCTTA
>JANNNN010001232.1:0-18008 GCA_031398555.1 Planctomycetia bacterium
GATAACCTATCCGGCTTCTGTTTCGCTTCGAGGCAAAGATTCAAGCGGCCTCGTTGTTATCCAAAAATTACTGAATACGGCTGGCATAGAAACAACGGGGAAGCAGCTAACGGAAGGCCTGCATATTACTTCGGCTGATCCGGCGATCGCCGCTTGGAAGGAGGGTCGCATTCAGGCGGTCGCCGATGGGAAAACAGAAATTGTTGTTCACGCCGATGGCGTCGATGCGTTTCGCATTCCTGTTGAAGTGCAAGGGACGGGTGAGCCGAGGCGCTGGCAGTTCGATGCGCACGTGCAATCCGTTCTAACTCGAGCTGGTTGCAATAGCGGCGCGTGCCATGGTGCACTGGCTGGTAAGGGAGGTTTCCGACTTTCGCTCCGAGCCTACGACAGCATCTCAGATCACTTTACGATGACTCGTCAGGATCGAGGGCGGCGGATCGAACCGGCGGATCCAGGTCGCAGTCTCTTGCTGGCCAAACCCACTACGTTGATTCCGCACAAAGGCGGATTGCGACTACAAGAAGGTTCGGCAGACTATCGATTGCTTGCCGAGTGGATCGCTGGAGGCGCAATTGGACCTCAAGAGACAGACGCAAAGTTGCTATCTGTCGAAGTGCTCCCCAGCGCAATCGAATTGGCCAAGGACGACTCGCAGCAGTTGATCGTGCGGGCCGCCTACAGCGACGGTCGCGTCGACGATGTGACGCAGTGGGCTAAGTTCAACTCAGCTAATGAAGCAGTTGTTCGAGTTGACGAAAACGGTCGAGTTCATGTTGTCGGAAATGGCAAAGGAGGTGTGGTGGCTTCTTTTTCTAGTCGAGTTGCCATTTCCTCGGTAGTTGTTCCGTACGAGAACGTTCTAAGCCCAACGGCTTATCAAGATTTCCAGCCACGCAATTTGATCGATACCGCACTGTTGGCGGAATGGCAATCATTGCGTTTGGCTCCGTCCTCGAAGTGTGATGATGCTGCGTTCTTGCGACGTGCGTATTTGGATACTACGGGCACACTGCCAACAGTTGCTCAAGTCAAAGCGTTTCTTGGTGATGACCGCAGCGATCGCCGTGATCGCGTGATTGAAGAGTTACTGTCGAGCGACGCGTTTGTAGATTACTGGTCGTACAAATGGTCGGATCTGTTATTGGTCAATGGAACGCTGTTGCGTCCAGAGGCGGTTACTTCGTTTTACAAATGGATTCGCCAAAATGTTGAAAAGAACTCGCCTTGGAATGAATTCTGCAAACAGATTGTGTTAGCGCGTGGCGAGAGTATGACCGACGGTGCAACCAATTTTTATGCGATCCACCAAGACCCTGAAAGTTTGACGGAGAACACCTGCCAAGCCTTTTTGGGACTTTCGATCGGATGTGCCAAGTGCCACAACCATCCACTGGAGAAATGGACCAACGATCAATACTATTCGATGGCAAATTTGTACGCACGAGTACGAGCGAAAGGCTGGGGTGGGGATTCACGCAATGGCGATGGCCAGCGAACATTGTTAGTTCTCGATCGCGGTGACTTGATTCAGCCTTCGCGTGGCAAACCTCAAATTCCATCGGCTTTGGATGCCACGCCGATCGACATCGACGCGACCGGCGATCGCCGCGAAGCACTGGCCGAGTGGCTAACCAGCCCTGAAAACCCCTACTTCAGTCGCGCGATCGTCAATCGTGTATGGGCAAATTTTATGGGGCTCGGATTGGTTGAATCAGTCGACGATCTGCGAGTCAGCAATCCCGCGAGCAGCGAGCGCCTACTCGAAGAGTTGGCTCAGTTTGCAAGCGACAATCGATACGATTTGAAAGCAGTCATGCGGTTGATTCTTCAGTCTCAAACTTATCAACGGTCCGCGCAAGCGGTACCGGGTAATCAGGACGACCACCGATTTTATTGCCGATGCTACCCTCGACGCTTGATGGCCGAAGTTTTGCACGACGCAATTGTTACCGTTACCGGCGTGCCGACGAAGTTCACCGAAATCGAGTTTCCGGGTTCCGACAAATCGCCAACGAAAGAGTATCCAGAGGGAACTCGTTCGCTCGAATTGCATGACTCGGCAGTGGCCAATTACTTCCTCAAGACCTTTGGTCGACATCAGCGGCGCATCACGTGCGACTGCGAACGCAGTGATCAGCCGACGGTGATTCAAGTCTTGCATTTGAACAATGGGACGACGATCAACGAGAAACTGAGTGCGCCTGAAAGTATTGTGAGCCGCTGGGTAAAGGAGAGTCTGCCTTTAGAAGAAGTGGTAGACCAAGCCTACCTGGCTGCGTTGTCGCGTTTGCCCTCTGCTGAAGAGCGCAGTAAAATACTAGCTCTGGTCGCCGATGCGGACAAAGAGAATGTCGCTCGCCGCGAGACATTTGAAGACGTACTATGGAGTCTGATGACCAGTCCTGAGTTTTTGTTTTCTCACTAATTCTTATCTGCGTCGTTCTACTAACCCGAAGCGTCAGCGAGATAAACCCGCGGAAAAACTCGCATTACTAACCCGAAGCGTCAGCCAGGGAAACCCGCAGAAAAACGAAACGTAACTCTTATGCGTTCGCTAGGAAATACAGTGGGAAGACTCAGCGTTTTAAAACTTTGCCAATAGCTCGTCAGCCTAATACGCAACACAGTTGTTCCGAGCGGGTTCCCCTCGCTTACGCTGCGGGTTGGTAGAATAATCGCAACCTGATCACTGCGACGCTTTAGGTGCAATTCTGGCCTATGGATTCAACGCTAGGCACTTGTCTATCGCTCAATAGAAAATGAGTTCAACGTGTTTCAACTGATTCTTGAAAGCCCGCTCACCCTTGGCGTCGGCGGATTATGTGCTGCAGGTTTGGCGGGGTTCGCCTGGACTCAAACGGGTCACAAAGCGGCCGCCTGGATTGCGATCATCCTAGTTATATTGACATTCGGGCTGGTCATCTTAAGCATTCAAGTTGAAACCGACCAAGAGAAGATCACTCGGATGCTAAGTGATGTCGCCAGCGCACTGCAGCGGAATGATCGCGAATTTGTTCTGAGTCACATTCATCCGCAGGCCGCCGAGACGGTGCAGCGAGCCACGACAGAGTTGCCACAATACAAGTTCACCGAAGCTCGCGTGACTCGGATCAAAGCGATTACCGTCGATGACTCTCGCACGCCTAAAACCGCGGTGGCAGAATTCAATGTTGTTGTGGCGCTCACCTTTGGAGGCTATAGCGGTCAAGTGCCTCGCTTCGTCAAGCTTTATCTTACCCAACGGGATGGTCGTTGGTTAGTTCGAGACTACGAACATGCCGAACCCACTGCCGGATTCCGCCAATAGTGACGTAAACTTTCCAACCTCGTTGTACGACAAATGTTTTAGACGATTTCCCGGTTTACAGCTCAATCTCCACCCCACGGGCGGTAACCGGCCGAGCCGACTTCGTATAAAATGGGGTAGTTCGAAAAGCTGTACGCTTCGGGGAAATTATCTAGAATTTTGCGGTTGTGCTTCCAATGCTAAAGATTCGCATTTGTGCTTTAATGCTCGTGCTGCTTGCGACGACAGCTTACGCGTGCAACATTCCGGTTTTTCGTTATGCCCTTGAACGCTGGAAAGCGGACACTTGCGAGTTACTCGTTTTTCATGACGGGCCACTCGATGAGAAGGCACAATCGCTGGTCGATGCGCTGGTCAAGCAATCGACTGGTGGCGGCGGATTTGCCAACATGAAAGTGCAAGCGGTCGATGTTCGGATTTCAAATGCACCGAGCGACGCAGATGGCGATTCACAGAGCCTTGCAGTTTGGCGTGACCTAAATGCGAAAGAAAAAAAACCACTTCCCTATGCCACGGTGCGCGCCTCGCACGCTCGCGGTCCAATCAATGCATGGCACGGGAAGCTGGACGAAGCGGCTGGTCAAGTCTTGTCTTCGCCACTTCGCAATCGTTTGACTGAAAGATTGCTGAACGGCGATTCGATTGTCTGGTTGCTACTGAAATCGCCCGACGAAGATCGCAACGAAGCAGTTCGTAAGATGATCAAGACTCAGACTGCTCAGTTGTCGACAAAGTTAGTGTTGCCGGACGGGATCGGTTTGCCTGGGTCGGAACTTCACTCCGAAGTGCCGCTGTTTCTCAAGTTCACATCGCTCGAGCTAGACCGCGATGACGCTCAGGAGCAGTTCCTTGTAAGGCTATTTGGCGGCTTTCAGTCAGCAGCCTATACGGAACTGCAACCACTGATAATTCCCGTTTTCGGTCGCGGGCGGGCGCTCGAAGTGATTCCCGCTGATCAATTAGATGCCAAACTGTTCGAAGAGCTTACCTTGTTTCTGTGCGGCGCATGTTCATGTCAAGTTAAAGAGAGCAACCCTGGATTTGATTTGTTACTTTCTGCTGATTGGAACAGCGAACTGTTTGGTGAAAATGGCCCTCTGCCACCACCGCCGAAAACGGTAGCAGATCAAGGACAGCCACTAAAATTGTTGCCGATTGCTCCTGGACGAAAGAAACTGCAATGAACCGAACGACGTTAGCAATGTTAGGTTCTTTGGGGCTGCTGGTTTTGGCGGTAATCCTGCTATCACGAACAAACCAGCGCAGCGAAGGGCAAAAAGAACCGCTGGTCTTGTTTTGTGCGGCCAGTAATCGGGCTGTCGTGGACGCAATTCGTGAAGACTATCGAAAGGAATTTGCACGTGACGTTCAAGTTCAGTACGGACCATCGCAGACCTTGCTCGCAACCATGGACGTAGCGAAAACAGGCGACCTCTACCTACCAGCCGACGACAGCTTTTTGAAACTGGCAAAGGAAAAATCTCTAGTGGCAGAGGCACTTCCGCTGGGCGCTATGAACGCAGGAATCGCGGTCCCTAAGGGAAATCCGAAGGGTATTAAATCGTTCGCCGATTTGTTGAAAGAAGACGTGCGTTTCGTACAGGCGAGCGTTGAGGCCTCAGCCATTGGTAAGCTGACCCGTGAGGTGCTAACCGAATCGCATAATTGGGATGGGCTGAACAAAGCGACGGACGCCTATCGAACGACTGTAACCGACGTTGCCAACGATGTTTTAGTAGGTGCAGCCGATGCGGGGATCGTTTACGACGCAGTTCTGCACACGTATCCCGGACTTGAGTTTGTAAGCATTCCAGAATTAGCGCAAGCCCACTCAAACGTCGCGGTGGGCGTGGTCAGTGGATCGAAACAACCGTCCGCAGCCCTGCATTTTGCTCGTTACCTGGCCGCCTCGGATCGGGGTGGCAAACGCTACGAAGAGTTCGGCTTTACGGCAGAGAAAACGGAAGCATGGAGCGACGTTCCTGAACTGGCTTTGTTCGCTGGTTCAATGTTGCGACCGGCCATCGAAGATACAATCAAAGCCTTCGAACAACGCGAAGGAGTACGCGTCACAACGGTCTATAACGGCTGTGGCATTTTAGTGGCGCAAATGAAGACTGGGCAATTACCCGATGCCTATTTTGCTTGCGATAAAGAGTTCATGAGCCAAGTCAAAGAGTACTTCCCAGAACCGATCGATGTCTCGCAGAATGAGTTGGTGATCTTGGTTCAAAAAGACAATCCGCTGGGCATTCGATCGCTGAAGGACTTAACACGTAAGGGAATACGAGTTGGTATCGGACACGAAAAGCAATGCGCGATGGGTTGGATAACTCAAAATACCTTGCGTGAAGGCGGAATCCAAAAGGAAGTTATGGCTAACGTGACGGTCCAAACTCCGACGGGTGATATGTTAGTCAATCAGTTGCGCACCGGTTCGCTCGATGCCGCAGTCGCGTATTTAAGCAACGCGGCCGGAGCAGCTGATTTCCTCGACGCAGTTCAGATCACAGGTATCGAATGTTCGGTTGCTACCCAACCGTGGGCCATCGCGGCAAAGAGCAAGTATCCATTGACCGCCAGCCGTTTGTTTGAACGGATTTGCTCGGCCGAAAGCCAAGAAACTTTTTTGGCTGAAGGCTTTCGTTGGCAGAAAAACTAATTGGGGTAAGTCGCATGGTTCGCTTGCACGTTGTTTTTGCCGTCATCGTTCTCGGAGTTTCTCCATCCTCTGCGCAGCTTCCACAAGTTGTCGATAGTCGGTTAGGGGTGGATTCAGTAAAAGTCGACGGCGGCAAGAGGCTCTACGGATTTCTACTCAGTCACGGGGCCGATCAGACAATCGTTTTTGCAGTGGGTCGTCAGTGGCTGGAAGCGACGCACCCGCAGCCTTTCGTCGAGTTCAGCGAACTTGAACGCGATCGTTTCGAATCGTTAAGACAGAATCGCATCAAACGCATTGAAACATGGATTGAAAGTCGTCCGGATGATCGCGGCCTAGCTTCTTTTTTAGAACATGAGTTAGCACGGTTTACTGAAATGGTCCCTGAGGATTTGAGCAAGAAAAAGTTCCTTACGCTTGAGCTAAAGCCGACCCGCTATCGAGAGATTTTCAATCAACCTGCGGACCGTCGCAAAATCGCTGGCTTGGCGTTTCAAAATGACCTTGAATCGGTCACCACGACTCCCGTCACCCAACTAAAAAAGCAGTTGGTTGAAATGGGCGTCGATATCGAAACAGAGGCGGTAAATCTAAGTAAAGAGGTTGAATCGACGGCGGAGACCGATCGACAATGGGCGGCTCGAAAAGCCGTTGTCGAACATGCCCTGCGAAAGCAGATTGAGTTTCAAGGAACAGGCAGCATGTTGATTCGTAAAACCGACACACCTGCTGATATGACCGCGCTCGTTTCTCAATTAGTAGGCGGGGGTTTAGGAGGTGGTTTAGGACAGGATCCCATCAGTCAGCTTGGAGCGGAACTGGGTCTGCCGGAGTTCAAGAAGCCCAAAGAGCAGACCGAGGGTTGGTGGAAGCGAGCCGCCACGGAGGCTGAGCGCGATGGATTTCGCGGTGTTTCGATCACGCGATTGAATCAAAATATACTGTCGTCAACCGTCACCGTTGAAGCTTATTTCTTTGCTATGGAAAAACCTGGAAGTTGGTTTCAAGTCACGAAATGTACGGGGCAAGCGAGCACGGCCGAGCAGACTGAAGAGCAACTGAAACGAATACAAGAAGATCCACAAGTCAAGTCGGTTCTCGATACGCTACAGGGACTTGGGCTAGGTGGCCAAGGGACTATCGAGCAAGCCTTGCGTCACGGTGCAGCCACTCAAAAAGCCCTCCAGGATGCAACAGGCCTACTCAACGCGTTCGTCAGCCAGAACTCGCGTGATTTGGATAGCCAACCGCTTGCACTGGTGCCTTGATCGATTTCTAAGGTTCATTATTTCATTATTTAGGAGTCTGACTTTGAAAAATTTAATTTGTGTGTTTGCAGTGATTGTGGGTTCGTGGAGTTCGACTCAGCTGAGTTTTGCGCAGGCTACCAAGGTGCCTGAGGCCGCTGAAAAATTGGGCGCGGATATCGCAGCAAAAATCGCTAAAGAGAATCAGATCACAATCGATTTGTTTAAGAAAATTCAGGCCAGTGAAGAGGCCCTTAAAAGCATCGTGTTGGTCGACGTGCGAAGTGATGCAGAGACTAAAGTTTCGATAATTCCTGGTGCAATCACCAAAGCCCAGTTCGAAGCTGAGCCTGAAAAGTACAAAGGAAAGACTGCGATATGTTATTGCCTGTCTGGCGGTCGCAGCGGCAAGTACGTCAAGCAACTCAAAGCCAAAGACTTCCCGGCGGTTGATCTGAAAGGAAGCATCACAGGCTGGCTCGAAGCTGGCTTGCCACTATCAACGCTCGACGGCAAACCCACAAAACGAGTCAACGTGTACGGCAACAAAGTCCCGGCAGGTTACGAGTCCGTTGAGTAGTGGCGTGACCTTCCGGCCTGCATTCGTAAGAATTTAATCACCATGGAAGAAAACACGAACGCCCCCGATACATCGCAGCCGATCGATCCGCGTTTGAGGGCTACCGCGTACCATGAAGCTGGACATGCCGTCATAGCACTGGCGCTCGGACGGCCGATCCAAAAAGTCACTGTTGCACCGAATCAGAATTACCTCGGCGCTTGTCAAATTCAAAAAGGGAGATTCAAGCCGACAAAAGATTGGCTGGAGGACGAGATATTAATTTTGTTCGCTGGCATGGTGGCCGAGTCGCAGGTGACGGGGCGTTATTGTCCAAGCGGTGCTTCGCAAGATCTGCGAGGTATTCGCCGCTATGTTTTGATGCGCACTAGCGGTGATTCCCAGGTCGAGCGGCTTGAACGTCGACTGCTCGATAAAACGGAGTATCTATTGGCCGATGCCGCGACGTGGAAGGCCGTTGAGTCGATAGCGGCCGAGTTGCTCAAGTGCGAGACAATCAGCGGTCGCGCGGCCCGACATTTCTATGATCTCGCTGAACAAGCGTAAAATTACCAGTCAGTTGCCCGCTGAATGGCTTCCAAAAACGCCACGCATGGACGTGTTCAGTCGCAGTCGCACAGAACCAAATTGCGAATAAGAAGCAGCATGTCTTTTGAGATTCATTTTCCGTTTTCCAGTTCGTAGGATGGGACCATTTGTCCCGCCCAAATTGCCCTACCCAGGCTGGAAGCCTACGCTACTAGAACTCGGCGGAACCTGGCGTGCGTGGGAAGGGGATGCAGTCGCGGATGTTGCCCATGCCAGTGACCCACTGGACGACGCGTTCAAAACCCAAACCAAATCCGCTGTGAGGTACTGAGCCAAATTTTCTAAGGTCGATGTACCACCAGTATTCTTTTTCGCTGAGTTTCATTTCACGCATGCGGGAGAGCAGTACGTCCAAGCGATCTTCACGCTGGCTGCCGCCGATGATTTCACCGACTTGCGGGACAAGCACATCCATGGCGGCGACGGTTTTGTCGTCGTCGTTGCACTTCATGTAAAACGGTTTGATGGTCTTGGGGTAGTTGTAAAGTATCAGCGGACCGCCGACGTGTTTTTCTGTAAGGAAGCGTTCGTGTTCAGCTTGCAAGTCGCAGCCCCAAGTGACCTCATACTCAAACTTTTGGTTGCTCTTGGTGAGTATGTCGACCGCTTCGGTGTAGGTCATATGCTGGAATGGTTTTTCTAGCACATGTTGCAAGGCGGCGATCGTTCCGGATTGCACACGTTCTTCGAAGAAGGCCATGTCTTCCGAACATTGGCTGAGCACATCACCGAGTAGGCGTTTAATAAAACGTTCAGCCAGCGCCATGTTGTCGGGCAGTTCAAAGAATGCGGCCTCGGGCTCGATCATCCAAAACTCAGCCAAGTGGCGGCTGGTGTTGCTGTTCTCGGCGCGGAACGTTGGCCCGAATGTATAAACGCGGCCCAGTGCTGTGGCATAGGTTTCGGCTTCCAACTGACCGGAGACTGTCAGGAAAGTTGACTTGCCGAAGAAGTCTCGACTGTAATCGATCTTGCCGTCTTTCATTGGCAATTTGTCGAGCGGCAGCGAGGTAACGCGGAACATTTGGCCAGCGCCTTCGCAGTCGCTAGCAGTGATGATAGGCGTGTTCAAGTAATAGAAGCCTTCACCTTGGAAGAACTCGTGAACACTGGTTGCAAGTCGGTTTCGAACCCGAGCAACGGCACCGAAAGAGTTAGTTCGAGCTCGCAGATGAGCCCACTCGCGAAGTTTCTCAAAAGTATGACGTTTCTTTTGTAGCGGATAATCGTTCGGATCCGCCAGTCCAATAACCCGCAGGCTGGTCGCCGACAGTTCAGTAGCTTGACCTTGACCCTCGCTCTTTTTTAATTCACCTCGGGCGATCAGTGAACTGCCGACCGGCAACGAAGTTATCTCAGAAACGTAGTTTGCAAGCGAGTTGTCGGCGACAACTTGCAAATTGCTAAGGCAACTGCCGTCATTGACTTCAATGAAGCTGAAACCTCCTTTGCTATCACGGCGTGTGCGGACCCAACCGCGGATTTCAATTTCGCGACCGATATGCACTGGATCTTGGGCTTGTTTGACCGTCAACCAGTCGCCCAATGGACTTGCTGTTGGACTCAATGAAGTACTCATTAGTGCACTTTCTCCGCCAAGTAACGTTCTGCATCGAGTGCCGCCATACAGCCGGTTCCAGAAGATGTGATCGCTTGACGGTAATAATCGTCAGCCACATCGCCAGCCGCAAAAACACCTTCAACACTAGTCTTGGTGCGGAATGCTTCGACCCACTGAATGTAACCGCTAGCATTCATATTCAATTTGGCCTTGAGGAAACCGGTATTGGGCGTGTGGCCAATGGCAACGAACATACCGGAAACCGGAAGTTCCCGAAAAGAGGCATCGACGGTGCTCTTTAGTTTCAAGCCGGTAACTTTTTGGCCATCGCCGAGCACTTCCTCGACCACACTGTTCCAAACCAGTTCGATTTTTGGGTGATTTTGAGCTCGATCGCGCATGACTTGGGATGCTCGCAATTCGTCGCGGCGATGGATTAAATAGATTTTGTCAGCACCATCCAAGTTCGCAAGATAGCTAGCCTCCTCAACGGCAGTGTCGCCACCGCCGATTACGGCCAGTGGTTTGCGGCGGTAGGTCGGAAGTGCACCATCGCAAACGGCACACGCGCTGACACCCTTATTCTTGTACTTTTCTTCAGAAGGCAGGCCGAGATAATTGGCTCGCGCGCCGGTGGCCACGATAATAGTATGCGCCAGGACGGGTTCGCCTTGAGCTGGAATTACTTTGTATGGTTTGCTCGAAAAATCGACGTCAACAATATCGTCGCCAACGACGCGAGTGCCAAAGTTCAAGGCCTGCTGCTTCATCAACTCCATCAGTTCCACGCCTTGAACGGCATAGAAGGGTTTGCCATCTTTCTCATGGCCTTTGGGAACTGGTGGAAGGTTATAGTGCCGATCGGGGTCGACAGCGCTTTCGATAAATGCGCGAATGTTACCAGCCGGAAAGCCAGCATAGTTTTCGACTTCGGTTGTATAGGCTAGTTGGCCAAGCGGAATCATTTCCGGCTTAGCCGTGCCCTCAAACAAAAGTGGCTTTAGGTTCGCGCGGGCTGCATAAATTGCCGCCGACCACCCAGCTGGGCCACTGCCAATGATTACTGTTCGCTCAACGTCAGCCATCGAAACCCTAACATTCAAAGGAGATCCCTGATCAGTTCAAACCAGCCCAGGATTATAGGCTTGGGGAACTCCTTTTCACAGTTGAGGTCGCAGCCGAGTCGATACTGCAGTGCAGAAAGGAACTTCCGACACTGTTGAAGGAGCCGACGCTAGTGGAATAAGGGTGGCACATCCTGAGGCAGGCAGGGCGCGATTACCCACGTCCTTCGAGTACTCAGGAACGTGTTACGCAACCAATCCGGAAGCTCCACAAGTAGTATTGCGGAGCAAAAAGCGACTCTGTTCCACTCTAGCTATTCATTATTTAGAGGCGTTTGAGTTTTTCATGCTCTGAACTCTTCGACCTGAAGTTTCGGCCTAGTCTTCGACCGTTGGAGCCTCGACCGGGCAGACGTTGTAGCGCAAGGGCTCGCCAGTAATTTCTCCGCACTTATAGTAGTTGAGCATACAGTTCTTACCGCCGCTTTCGCAGCATATCAAGAATTCTTGCAAGCAGTAATCGTACGGCTTCCTTTCATGCGCGTGACCAGCAAGTGAAAACGGGTTTCGTCGAGTCTCCAAAATTGAGGCTGCTTGGGGACTGGATTGTGGCGAAAATGAGGAGGTGTTTGTACTGCCACCGCTACAACTGCAATTGCTCCGCGTGAGATTTGGGACACTCGGGGCAACCTGTGCCTGAGAAACGACTGGCGAGTGTCGATAGGACGGATTGGTTATACTTTGAGCCAACGCACAGTTCGGCACCACCGGGTGAGCTTGCAATACAGGATAAATAGCGCGATTGTTGAACTGACATAACGGCACTTGAGCACAAGAGGGTTGGCAGCGCGGTTGCAAATTAGGGCAATGTGTTTGCACGGGCGCGGCACTGAGGCGATTTCGATAAGATTTACGGCACTGCGCTGAGGTCGCGTTAACGAGGAGGGCAGACAGCAAAAATGCTAAGGCAATTGAATTACGCACCGAATACTCCTTTTGGGCAATTAAACTTGGGAATTGGGAGATCTTGCTTATTCTGTCCCAGTAGGTCTAGAGCATTTTTTAAAAGAAGTGGGATAAGGCGACTCCAAAATCTTAGAATTAATATGGACTAACGAATGCTTGTAATGGATATCGCTTGTTCAGTCCGGGAAGCAGTGGCTGGCGTAATGTCGGGTGGCCATTGGCAGCATTACGAGGGCCCCTACACTAACCAGTTAGAATTGCGGTTGGCAGGCCGCATTAATCATAGCCACGTACAATTAACAAGCAGTGGTACCGCTGCACTAGAAGTCGTTTTACGCGCCGCAAATATCGGCGTAGGAGACGAAGTTCTACTCTCCGGCTATGACTATCCAGGTAACTTTTGGGCCATCGAGCGAGTGGGAGCCCGTGCAGCCCTGGTTGACACGTTAGCGGATAGCTGGCGGATCGATCTAGCATCGCTTGAGCGGACTGTTCAGCCGACTTGTAAAGCACTTATAGCTAGCCACTTACACGGAGAACTGCAAAAGGTCGATGAGCTCAGAGCTTGGTGCGATCAACGAAGCATTCTTTTAATTGAAGACGTTTGCCAGTCGATCGGCGCTAACTGGAATGGATTGCCAGCTGGAAATTACGGGCATGCCGCAATATTGAGTTTCGGAGGGGGAAAGTTGCTGTCCTGCGGACGCGGCGGTGCTTGGGCAACCTCAGACGAAACGCTCGCAATACGCGCTCGCGTGGCAAGCGGCGCAGGTAGCGGGCCATATGCCTTAAGTCAGCTTCAAGCAGCGATAGTTTTAGCACAATTACCTTGGCTTGATGAAATCAACTTGTGTTGCCGTGCATTTTTCAAGTCACTCGACGATCATCTAAAAGCAGCGAAATGCGATTGGGCCTTTGTTCCAAGCAGCTCTTTAGATAGCACTGCGTTCTACCAGTGTGGGTGGCGGGTTAAGGAAAAACGTATAGGGGAAGATCGTCAGAAACTCTTGGAAGCACTATACAGCAGACAGCCTGCGAACGGAGATACTGATCTGGAGTTGCCAATGGGAGTTGGATTTCCGGGCTTCCACCGTCGGTCGCCAAGAAGATGCAGGATCTCGCGGCCTTTAATTCACGCTACAGCAGCCGCGAATACCACCCTAGTATTACATCATCGGACCGCACTGCAGCAGCAATGGACCTCTGAGCGGCTTGCTCAATGGATCGCATCGTGCATTGATAAAGTTCGAAAAATTTAACCACCAAAATGCTAGCGACTCGCCACGTCGACGAGCCGCTTGGGTCGGCTAGATCGCGTGCTTATCAAGGGCAATGTTTTCAAATTCATCGAGATCAATGGTCAACGTTGCTGCACGCCGCATCGGGACGACATGAGCTCCCCTTTCAGATTGGCCTTTAAGTTCCCCGCGCAGGATTTTTACATCTGCGGGGGCTTCGATTCCCAATGTGATTCGATTACCGCAAATTTTCGAGACAACTAGGACGATGTTGTCACCGATTACCAGCTTTTCACCTTCTTTACGACTTAGAACTAACATCAGACTGACCTCCTTGAATCGTTTTAACGGGCACCACTAGCAACTCGCTAATAGGTAGCAAAACTTGGAAAACTAGACTCCATTTGCGACAAACTGTTCAAGTCTTGATGAGGGTACTCCGAGATGCAACAATCGTTCCGGATTACTCAAAAGTTGAAGAAAATCTTTCGCTATGAGTTCCTACAAGTAAAGGAGCAACTTTGTTCTCTTATGTCACATCGCATCATTTAAGTCCATAATTGCTAGCGAGCCTTAGCTGTCCCGCTTTTTACAAAATTGTTCCAAGATGAGAATTATGTCTCAAGGTGGAACTTAGGTGACAACTGGCTGGCAGTTAACGTATTGCCGACTTCACCCAGACCCTAAATTCTGCAAATGAAGCTTTGCGAATTGCATTTATTCCTCGACTAACCCATTAAACGGTTGCAACAGGACACCTTTGGTCACGCCATGGACGATTTTCAGAAATGTTGAGAAAATTTTTCGCTTGGTCTTTATGCCGCAGGCAATTTGGAAGAGTGAAACCTCACTCCGCCGAATGAATTGCTTAGTGCTTCAAGCGACTAGAAAAAGAGCCTTTTTTAAAGTAAAAAGTAGACGCAATTGAAGGGCGGCAGGTGCTTGACCACCCACCGCCAGCAGCCGCGTTTGAACTTTGAGTCGATACATTCCGCAACGAAACGACAGCTTGGATGAAGCAGTACTTGGAACTGATGCAAAAGGTCCTCGACGAAGGGCACCACAAGCCCGACCGGACCGGCACTGGGACGCTGAGCTTATTCGGCCACCAGATGCGATTTGACCTGTCGGCTGGCCTGCCGTTACTAACTACCAAGCGAGTTCATTTGCGGAGTATTTTGGTAGAGTTGCTTTGGTTCCTACGCGGGGAAACCAATCTTAGCTTTTTGCACAAGCACAAGGTTTCCATTTGGGACGAGTGGGCTGACGAGCAAGGCGAGCTGGGACCGGTCTACGGAAAGCAATGGCGCTGCTGGGAATCTGCTAACGGCCAAGCGGTCGACCAAATACTGGATGTTCAGCAGCAGATTCGGGACAACCCCAATAGTCGCCGCTTGATTGTAAGTGCCTGGAATGTTGCGGACGTCCCGCAGATGGCCTTGCCCCCGTGCCATTTGTTATTTCAATTCTACGTAGCAGATGGCAGGTTGAGTTGCCAACTCTACCAGCGGAGCGCCGATTTGTTTTTGGGTGTTCCTTTTAATATCGCTTCCTACGCGTTGCTCACAATCATGATGGCGCATGCAACGGGCTACGAACCAGGCGATTTCGTGCACACTCTTGGCGACGTTCATCTCTACTCAAATCACCTCGATCAAGCCCGACTACAGTTGACTCGTGAGCCGCGTCCGCTGCCAACCATTAAGATACTCAAGAAACGCGATTCAATCTTAGACTTTGAATTCGAGGACTTCGAACTAGTCAACTACGATCCGCATCCACACATTTCCGCACCGGTTGCAGTATAGCCTCTATGCCAAGTACAAATGAGTCGTCTACGGATCGAAACTGGATTGCAGTGGTCGCGATCGCTCGTAACGGTGTGATCGGAAATCAAGGGACTTTGCCATGGCGATTGAGTAGCGATCTGAAACGGTTCAAGAAAATGACTATGGGCCACTGCTTGCTGATGGGTAGGAAGACCTATGAGTCGATTGGCAGACCGCTACCTGGGCGTCAAACCATTGTTCTATCAGCTTCGGGTTACCACCTTGATTTGCCGGATGTATCCTGTGCATCGAGCCCAAATGAAGTTTCGGCGCTGGTGGAGGCCGGTCGCCGTGTCATGGTAGTAGGCGGTGCGCAAATTTATCAAGCAACCCTAATCCATTGCAGCGAAATTTGGCTGACTCGAGTGATGGGGGATGTGACCGGAGATGTTTACTTTCCCGAGATCGATTGGACAGGCTGGACTTTGAACTCTAGCGAATCTCTGCCAAGCAGCGAAGTTGATGAATGGCCAACAGAGTTTCAAATTTGGCGGCGTCTTTAGTAGCGAGAGATCTTGCCATTGCTAAATACGCTACCAACGAGCAGTCAATCGAGGGAAATTTCCGGTACCACTTTTTGTACTTCCTCATACTTTACATTGCAAATCAACCGGGCATTCACTTCGCTTGTCGTCGCTTTGCCAAGATAAACTTCAAGTCTAGCTCCGGTCTGTCCTGCAAAGGCAGGTGGATTAATGCCTCGAGCTTATCCGTTCGCTTTTCATGTAATCCGCTAATGAACGATCGAAAAAACGGTATGTCTTCGCGCGGCGCACTCCACCTCGCTCAAGACTTGACCGCGACAGGTGATTGGATTCTAACACCCAGGAAAACTCGCCATGAGTGATGCCCATTTTCAAAATGTCTGGCAACATCCGCTCCAGTGCAAGCAATCCAAAACCCCAACGTTGAAACTCAGGTACTACGTTGGTACTCATCAAGCGAACACGCTTCAATTTGCGCTTGCTCATAAGCAGTTTGATAAAACCAAACGGAAACAGCCGACCGTTAATCTGTTTAATCACTGGGTTAAAGTCCAATAAAGCAAGGCCCGAACCGATCGGCTTGCCGTCCACTTCTATAACAGTGGTCAGTTCAGGTACCAACAAGTGTCGCAAACCGGTCGCAAGGTGTGATACTTCGGCGGGAGAGAGCGGCACAAATCCCCACGTCGATACAAGCGATCTGTTGTAGATGTTTAGGAAGAGATCGACTTCCGCTTTGAATCGTTTTAAATCGAATCGACGGACTTTAACATTAAAGCGGCGTTTCAGTTCGTTGACCACGAACGCTAACTTTGGATCCAAATTGGCGATCTCTGAAACAACGCCTTCGTAAGCGTAGCAGTCTTCGCACTTTGCAAACCCACACGCCACGATCAGCCGTTCATAATAGGGCGGATTGTAGGTCATCTGAAAAGTCGGTGGTGTATCAAAGCCGTCTACGAGCAGCGCAACTTCGTAATTGAGACCGGGATTACATGGTCCGCGAACATCTGTCATCCCTTGACTGACCAGATGTTTACATGCCGCCGCGAACAGTTCGTTCGCCGCCTGTTGGTCATCGAAGCACTCGAAGAAACCGAAAAAGCCACGTTTTTCTTGAAACCGTTCATTGTGTCCATGATTGACGATAGCCGATATTCGACCGACTACGACACCGTCTTTTCTCACTAATAAATTTTCGATCGTAGCATTGTCGTAAAACGGATGTTTTTTAAATCCGACCAACTCCATGATGCTCATGCGTAGCGGTGGGACCCAATTGGGGTCGTCTTTGTATATCCGCCAAGCAAGGTTAAGAAATTCTGATTGGTCTTTGCTACCGTTGACGCGTGAGACTTTATAAGTAGAGGTCATCCGTGAATCGATTCGTGCTGAATGTTGTTCAAATGAGAGTCATGGGAATTTTTCCAAGTGAAAAACGTCCGCAGCATAAACGCTGCGGACGTTTTCTTCGAGCTATCTACTTGGTCACTCAGGAAGCTTTCTTGAGCGTGAGCATGTACTCGACGATGTCGACCAGATCTTTGGTACTGAGGGCTTCGATCAAATTCTCTGGCATGATCGATTTCTCTTGTTTCTTGAGTTGCTCGATTTCGCTTTTCGGCATGATGCGTTCGATCCCTTGAGCGTCTTTTAGCGTGACTTTGTCATCGGTTTGGCTGACCATGAGACCAACCACCACTTGCCCAGAATCCAGCAAGGCTGAGTAGCTTTCAAAGTTGTGACTGATGCCGGCCGAAGGGTCAAGCACGGAAACTAACATGGCTTCCCGTGTGAGTTTGCTTCCGATTTCGGTCAAATCAGGCCCGACAACTTTGCCTTGACCTCGAACCTGATGGCAATTGGCACATGTACCAGTCGTTTTGAACACTTTCTCGCCGCTTCCCGCATCGCCGTTTCGCGTTAGCAAATCAGCCAGTGGTGGCACCGGTTCTTTGCCAAGAGACTTGGGGCTTGGAAAAAGTTCGGCTGCGGCTTTGCGAATTTCCTCTTTACGACTTGAACGAAGGGCTGAACCTGCGACAAATCGAACTTCGCTGGGAAGCTTGCCTGATCGCGCGGCATCCAACAGCAATTGGGCTCCTTGGTCGGTTCTTGCTAAGCCTTTTGCAAGAGCCATTCGCGCCTCAGGTAAAGCCTTGGCGTCGTGAAGCACCTCAGACATTAGCTTAACTGTGCCGCGACCATTGCAAAGCGCAAGAACCTCAGCCGCCCGGGACGCAGTTTCCACTTTATCGGACAGTAGCATCGGCTTGAGACCATCGTCTTTGTCAGTCGCCAGCAGTGTTTCGAAGGCTGCGACACTTGTCGTGTCCACATCTCCGGACATGCCCAACTCAATCAAACGCGCGACCGAATCTTTAGTTCCAAGTTGTTTCAAAATGCGTAGTTGTTCGGCTCGATCTTTCGTCCGCCCCAACACTCGCTGAATGACTTTAGCCATGTCTGCCCGGTCCG
>JANNNN010001233.1:0-6109 GCA_031398555.1 Planctomycetia bacterium
CGCGAGGCGGTGGGGCTGGCGCGTCACTCGTTCGGCGACGCCGGACCGCGGAAAACGATTTGGTCCGTTCCCGCGATCTACCTGAGAACGACCCGAACGATCCACAGCGAATGATTACGGTGCGATTGCCAAAGAGCTTGCACGAAGCCCTGTGCGACGAAGCCCTCCGTTTGGGGATTAGCGTTAATCGCCTGTGCATCAGCCGCATGCTTCAACTTCTGGATCCGAAGATGATTCCTGAGACCGGCACCAAGCCACGCGGTCGCAAGCCGCGAGCCCGGTCGTCGGCCAAGTCCGCTGCCGCTGCCACTGCCCCTCAACCAGTTGCAACCACCACTTACTCATAACTTTGTACGACGCGATAATTCGTTATTGCGTTCTCCATACTCCAGTGCACCGCGACGCACCGACGTCGCGATTACTGGCTTTGATAGCTTGGGTAATCTATGGCATTTCAAGTCGACATGAACGAGTACTGCGGGCCGATGGAACTGCTGCTGTACTTGGTGCGACGTGAGGAGTTGCCGCTCAGCGAATTGTCGTTGGCCAAGTTGACTGGGCAGTATCTCGACTACCTCGAAGTACTAACCGAGCTGTCCATCGACGACGTGGCTGACTTTTTGGAGATTGCTAGCGTTCTAATCGAAATGAAGGCGAAGGCGATGTTGCCGCAATCGCCTTTAGCTGCGGAAGAGGAAGCGATCGCGCTAGAGGACCCAAGCGATCAGTTGATTCAGCGGTTGATGGACTACAAACGAATTCGCGACGCGGCCAGCATATTGGACGAACAGGGACAACGTTGGCAGTTGCGTTATCAGCGAATGGCTGACGACTTGCCGCCACGTCGCACTGAGTTGGACCAGCAACCGCTCCAAGCTCTTGAGGTTTGGGATTTGGTCAGCGCTTTTGGGCGGATCCTCCGCGAACGCCAACCACCACCCCAGACCAATGTCGTGTATGACGACACCCCGATCCACGTTTATATGGAACGAATCCATGGAACGGTCAACTCCAACGGACGGATCGAGCTCACCAGCCTGTTTGAACCTCGAATGCACAAGAGTACGCTGGTAGCGATGTTCTTGGCCACGCTTGAACTAACCCGACACTATGGACTGAAGACCGAGCAAAGCGAACCTGGTCTGCCGCTTTACTTAGTCGCAGATGAGAACTTCTCACGCGAGCTCGACGTCCATCGCATCGAGAACTTGTCTTTTGAAAAAGTAGCCAACTCAAACCTCCCCGTAACCCCGCGGTAGATCGCGAATGATCGATACACTAAACTAACTGTCGTGTCTTCGCTTCATGACGCTAATACTTACCCGTATGCCCTTTTTTATGCAAATAGTTCAACTGAAGTTCTGCTTTGTATTTGCCGTTTCGGGAATTGCCTCATTTCTCCCCGAAACCTCGCATGGGCAATCGTCGTCGACAAACATAAAAATCGTCAGTTTCAACATTCGTTACGGTACGGCCGCCGATGGAGACAACCACTGGGACAAGCGGCGTGAGTTTTTGATTGAGACCATCGTTACCGGTGACTTCAATGCCGATCAAAAATCACCCCCGTATGAGGCTTTGTTTGGTGCGGTTGATTCTCAGGAATCTCCCGTGGTCGATACTTATCGCGCGACCCATTCCGAACGACAACCTAACGAAGGCACATTTTCTGGGTTCAAGGCGAATCAAAACTCTGGCGCTCGCATCGACTGGATAGGAGTTTCGCGGGACTGGAAAATTCAGTCTGCGGGAATCGATCGTACATCGCGAGATGGACGAACGCCCTCGGACCATTTCGCAGTTACTGCCGAAGTGGCATTTTAGCTCTAGCCAAGGTGGGAAATCGAAGAACCAGCGGCGGCTTCAGCCGACTGCAACTTACATAAGCTCGTAAATGCATGATCTATCCAATTGAAAAACCTTCTCACCTTCAATTCGTGGCAAAAAAGTTCACATGTTTAATGATTTGTGCGCTGTGGTTCATCGCTGGTTGCTCAAATGGAACGAAACCGTTTGATCTAAGCAGTGCCAAGTACGTTGGACAATCGAGCTGCATCAAATGCCATGCTAAGGAAACAGAAAAATGGACCACCTCCCACCACGACCTCGCAATGCAGCTTGCAACGAGTGAAACGGTGCTCGCAAATTTCGACAACGCTCAATTAGTGCACCACGGCGTCACCAGCCGCATGTTTCGCGAGGGACAGAAATTCATTGTCAACACAGAGGGACCAGACGGATCGATGCAGGATTTTGAGGTTAAGTATGTTTTCGGAGTCAAACCGCTGCAGCAGTACATGGTCGAATTCCCAGCCACTGATCATGGTGCTGCCACTTCGACTGCCTCATACAAGACTGGCCGATTGGGTAACTCAGCGGATTTGCCGCGGGTCCAAGTCTTGCGGCTCAGTTGGGACACCGAGAAGGCTGAGTGGTTTCACCTCGACCCACCCGATGTGAAAGAGAAACTCGCCCCCTCCGACGATTTACACTGGACCGGCATCGCGCAGCGCTGGAACAATATGTGCGCTGAGTGCCACAGCACAGATTATCAAAAGAAGTTTGACGACGTCCGCGGCGACTACCATTCTACTTTTATCGAGATCAATGTCAGTTGCGAAGCGTGCCACGGGCCGGGCAGCGTGCATTTGGAGCTCGCCAGCAAGTGGGCACCAGGATGGAATCGAACTCGTGGTTACGGTCTTGCTAATTTAAAACTCTCTGCCGAGAACCAAATTCAGGCTTGTGCACCATGTCACAGCCGCCGAAATGTGGTGAAAGCTGGAATGAAGCCTAGTGAAAATTATTACGACTTTTACAGCAACCAACTTTTAACGGCAGGAATCTACTATCCCGACGGTCAAGTGCTCGACGAGGATTACGTTCACGGCTCGTTCATTCAGAGCAAGATGTACCACAAAGGAATTCGTTGTAGCGATTGCCATGACCCGCACACTGCCAAACTGAAGCACGACGGCAACCAACTTTGTACGTCATGCCATCAACACCCGACTGCAAAATACGATTCCGTCGCGCATCACTTTCATAAGATCGATTCCGAAGGTGCGAAGTGCGTGAACTGCCATATGCCGACCACGACCTACATGGAAGTCCATGCGCGGCGCGATCATTCATTGCGCATTCCTCGCCCCGATTTAAGTTTAAAGATCGACACGCCGAACGCTTGCACTGGGTGTCATTTGAAATTGGAAAATGTTGCAGCGGAAAAACGCGAGGCGTTGAAGCTCTATCAGGACTGGATGATGGCGGCGCGCGAAGGAGATGCCGAGGTGAAAGCGGAGCTGGAGCGCGCGAACCGATATTGCGATGAGGCATGTGACAAATGGTACGGAGAAGCTCGACGACGCGATGAACAGTTTGGTACAGCTGTAGCCGCGGGACAAAGAAAATCGCCCGACGCAGTGGCGCTCTTGCAGCGGCTGCTTTCGCGAAAAGGTTTTGAAGCACCTGCAATCGCCAGAGCTACAGCGCTGCAAGTACTGTCAGAAGTCTCACCTCAGGTGGCCAGCGACGAAGCGGCGAAGTTGGCCAATGACGAGCACCCGCTGGTCCGAACGGCTGCGATCAATGCGATTGTTGCAGGCAGCGAGCCAAACAGGGCCGCGAATATGCTTGAGTTTGCCCTCGATGACCCCGTTCGCAGCGTACGTGTCGAGGCGGCTCGAAACCTGTTAGAACTTCCAGGTGATTCATGGTCTCCGTCGGCAGCATCCAAGTTCGTAGCTGCCTTGACTGAGCTTGAGCAGAGTATGCAATTCAACAACGACCGCGGCGGAGCGCACTTGGCGTTAGGCATCTTTGCTGAGCAACAAAATCGCAACCAGCAGGCTATGGGACACTACCAAAAAGCGATCGCTGTCGAGCCAGGTGTTACTGGGCCACGAACAAATTTGGCTGCACTTTTGGAACGCAATCTTAGTTCGCAACCGAACCCCGAATCGAAACCCGCGGCTGCTTTGAAAGTGGAGATCAATCGACTGCGAAAAGAAGAGTTGCCGCTACTAAAACGCGACGTTGGTCTTCTGCCGACTGCGGCGGGAATTCAATATCGTTATGGCTTGGCCCTGTATGTTGACGGACAAAAAGAGTTGGCGGCGACTCACTTGGTTCGAGCTGCTGAGCTTGAGAATACCAGAACTGAATTCGCACAAGCGGCAACTATGGCCCTAGAAGCGGCAGGCCAGTGGGAGCTGGCGTTGCCATGGGCCCGAAAAACGCTCGAATTGTCAGATAATGCTCCAGAAAATCTGCTTTTATTGCAGCGAATTGAAGCCGGAGCGACAAAAAACTAGAGTCCTCCCTAATTGCAAGATTCTGGAGAAAACTCCCGATTAGTGGCGCGATTCGGATCTTTCAGTTCATTCAATAGGCTCAACAAGGACGGCAAGCATGTTGCAATCGATAGCTGCTTCCGATCGTTACGCATGAATACGCAATCGAGCGGAAAAAACCATTGTAATTCCGGTACTTGTCGAATACATTGAGGGCTCTAATGGAAGTTCTTATCTGTTGACAGTTTCTGTTAGGGCACGGAAGCGACACCCACTCTATCTATCGCTTCGTCACCGCCCCACATGCTTCATTCCCCATCTAAACCGAGTAACGAGCCGCAGCGTTTCGGCATGATCGATGGCCTGCGTGGCATCGCTGCAATCGGGGTTGTGATCCATCACATAATTTGGTTCACTCCATGGGACTTCTTTGGCTCTGAAGCTGCAACGGAATGGGTTTATCGAATTGGTTATTGGGGCAAGTGCGGTGTGCCCGTATTCTTTGTCATTAGCGGCTTTGTAATCGCACACAGCTTGCGCAAGGCGGCTGTTACTCCCGGGTTTATAGGCAAGTTTTTTGTACGAAGATCGCTGCGATTGGATCCGCCTTATTGGTTCGCGATTGTAACGGTAATCCTTTTCAATTTTGCCTGCGTACAGTGGTGGAACATCGAGCCGCCCACTGCATTGCCCACTTTTGGACAATTGGTCGCACATGCTTTCTACCTACAGAATATCCTCGGTTACGAGAACATCTCGGTCGGTTTTTGGACGCTATGTATTGAGATTCAGTTTTATATGCTGTTCGTTGTGATGCTCGGTGGCGCGCAGTATTTGAGTCGTCGCTACTCCAAGTCCAGCCAACTTGCAGCGACGAGTCCCAATGCAGCTTCACCCACCGCCCTGATCGTTATCTTCGCTCCAATCATGTTTGCATCTCTGTTCACGTTCACCTATTTTGAAGAGCTAGACAATTGGTTTCTTCGATACTACTGTTTGTTCTGCCTCGGCGCATGCTTGTCCGCTTGCCGCAATAGGATGCTTCCGAGATCGATTGCTTGGATCGCTCTGGCATTATTTGCTGTTCGAGTTGGCATTGAATATCAGCGCGGAGTTTTCTCTGGTCTGGCGGTTGGACTACTGATCGTGCTCGCCGATTATCGAAACGCTTTGAACTCGTGGTTGATGTGGCGATTTTGGCAGTACTTTGGCAAGATCTCATACAGTTTGTATCTCATTCATTACCCGGTAGCCCACCTGATCATGCAGCTTGGCAAGCATTGCACCGGTAACGATGTCACCATGATCTATGTTTGGATGACGGTTAGTCTGGTGGCTAGTATCGCCGCAGCAGATATCCTTTTCCGACTCGTGGAAGCTCCATCGATGGCGTTTGCTCAGAGTTTTGGTAACCGCCCACCGAAGCGCGCAGTGCCGCTGGCCGATACAGTCGGTGTAGTTCCAGTCCACGACCAAGACAAGTCGGAACGAACAGACGAGAAAATAGTTCGCGCGACTAAAGAACTTGCCTTGGAGTCTCAGAATGCCTAGTGGTTTGTCCAGATTAGATTTTGGCGTTGGCGAGGGTTACAAACAACAGGATGTTAGCCGACAACATGGAACGGGAGAACGAGGCTCTGCCGAGCAGGTCTCCACAGCCCGTTAGACTGGGCTGTACCTACAGACGCCCATCACTTCGATGAAAAACTCACGGATACTTGTTCACGTTCACAAGTACAGTCAAGTCTGTTTGTTACGTCAAGTCCTGCTCGGCAGAGCCTCGTTCTCCCGTTTTTAATCTGACGCTCACATATAGA
>JANNNN010001245.1:0-9696 GCA_031398555.1 Planctomycetia bacterium
GATGCCCGAGCGTCCAGTGAACTCACGAGTATGTATCTTGTCCAGCAAAATGTTATCGAGAGTTTTAGTTTGGACGGTATTCGTGAAGACGTTTTGAATAATGGGTACTAAGTCCGGAATTTGTCCAAGTGATTTTAGTCCACTGGGTGGCGCGTTCAAATCGCCCAGCAGCATGACATCGTCCTCTGGATACTCGTACTGACGAACGCTTCGATACACATCGGCGAGAACGTCCAACTCGTGACTTATTTCGTCAGGGTCTGTATGAATACTGATCAGTGTAAAACTAAACGGTTGAGCTCCACGTGAAATCGTTTGGAACCGACCACAGAACGGTTCCCGGTGGAGCACGTCGGCTTCGTCGGCAACTTTATAGCTGACTTCAGCTGAGCTTTGGATTCTCGAAGTATCAAAAACGTAACCATACTGTTCGTAATAACCAGTTGCTTGGCGTCCAATTCGCGGGCTGATAGTGTAGCTGTAGTTCCCGCCGTTGCGATTGACTTCTTGAACCAGAATTGGCAACGTCCGCTGATCCGTGCTGGTTATTTCCTGAAGTGCAATGACGTCGTATTGACGAATGATTTCGGCAAAACGCTCCATCACCCACGGATCTGCAAGTTTGCTCGGCCCGAGGCGCTGCATGTTGAAACTGCCGACGATAATGGTATTGGTTGTACGGGCCGGAATTACCGATGCATTGACCGTCGCCTTGGCGGGCGCATTCAGAAAGTTTCCGCTGGCGGTTTCGTTTTCAATATTTGAAGTTGGCGCCAGCCCACTTGGAATTTCGATATTATTTGGATCGCAACCCAAGTAACCACCGAGCCCAACGAGCAAGACAACCATCAACGGATAAAACGGTATCGATCGCATCCCATCGCCTCCATGCTTTGGGAAAACTGTTTAAATTAAAAAGTGATGCTAAAGCTCAATGGATCTCGTTCTTGGTGCAGCCTCTTGCTGCTCACAATCTCGAGGATGCGATCACGCTTCGTTCTTAGCCGACAGCGCTTCGGCCGCCAGTCGACTGAGTCGCGGGTCTGCATCGGACGCCGCCACTTTCAAGGCTACTATTGTTTCTTTGGACAAATTCGGAACAGATTTCAGAGCCATTGCTGCCAACTGCCGAACCGACTTTTCGGCGTGCTGTGTCAACACTTGCGAAAGCGATGCTTGGTATTGAGTTGCATCGTTGCCCAGCCGGCCGAGCAGTTTGCACGACCAACCCGCTACTGGCGCATTTACATGCCTGGTCAACTCTGCCAATTGCGGCGCCCAGTCACTGGAAGGCTCTTCCACACTCGTTAGAACATCGCTCGCCCAAGCCCGAACCTCTTCGCTCTCATCCAGCATGGTGAGTAGCACCGCAATCAACTGCTTATTTGCTTCCACCGGATCCGCGACAAGCTCTTTGAGTCGCTCGAGCGCGACGCAATTCCCAATGACTGTCGACATAATTTGCACCTACAACTGGATGATTAGCGGGGTAAGCTTCGAGCTTGCCACTTTCGTGCGTTATTGGAAGCATTACCAAACAAATGGGCTTAGTTCATACCTTCAATCACTACTTCTTCAATCAACAGTTGTCAGTACTGAATTAACGCCATCACCGCAAGTGAAACTGGACAAAGTCGTAAAAATCTGGCTTGTCTTAATTGGGCGGAGGCCCCATGCCAGCTTGGAACTGCCCGCAATTTCTTTGGGAGTGAGAGGCTCCTGCTGAGCTTCTTGGATGCGTGAGTGAACGTTCACAAGTACAGTGACGTTGACGAGTTGCGTCCGAGTAAGACTCGGCGGAGCCTCGGTCCACCGAGTGACGCAGGTTCGATCGAGAGTGCGAGATGCTACGGGTCCGAGGGCTTTAAGTGTGTTGCTAAGTTTGGTCACACTCGGCAAGTGTGACCCACTCAGTTTCCCGCTGAGGCCACGAAACCTACCAGCGCGATCTCCATCCGGAAGCGCCAAAACTCCGGGTTAAATCTGCACTATGTAATGCACGATCACCAAATAGTGACAGACGGCAGCAGCGATAACCGCCAAATGCCAAACTGCATGAAAGAAGCGGCCGACATGATCGAACATCAAAAAGTACACACCGCCTGAATAGATCACGCCGCCCAGCCCCATGCCGACCAGACAACCCCAAGGTACATGCAACGCAAGCGGAAATGCCGGGACCCAGCCAAGCAACAAATACGTTGTCACCACCATCGTATTCACTCGACGGCGGACTACTACTTTTTGCCACAATCCATACAGGGCGAGTCCCCAAATGAAAATCATCAGCGGTGTTCGCAACCAACCACCGTATTGCCAAACGAATGGAGTGTACGTCCCCGAGATCATCAAGTAGATCGTGCCTTGATCCCATGACCGCATGCGTGTTCGTAAACTCGGCTCTTCGAACAAATGCGAAAAAGTTGAAAACGTAAACACGGTTAGGACCGACGCGCAATAGACCATGCAACTGATCCACAGCCCCAGCGGTTTTCCGTCCAGCATCGTGATCATCCAAACCCAGCCTGCTAATGCAATCAAGATCCCGATTGCATGCGTGGTCGCATTAGCCCACTCCTCGGCGGTCGGTTCAGGTGGAGCGTTCAGATGGTCGTCGTGCATCAGGGCTTTCAATCTTGACTGGGTTGCAGTGGTTTCGCAGCATTAATACCGAGCGCCGCAACTGCTGCAATCAGTTGAACGACACCGCAAACGATAAAGGCGAATTGCCAGCCCGCCTCTCGAGCAAGATACCCGAGCACCAGCGGTGAACAAGCGGCCCCAAGGTTTCCCCACATGTTAGCCCACCCGACAACTGATCCCACATGCTTGCCACCCACATCCTGCCCATAGGCCCACATCGCAGAAATGCTTAAGTCGGTCGCCAATCCGACAACCGCTAGAAAAACAGTCGCTTGAATCGAGTTGCTAACAAACGCACAACCAAAAAAGGCGAGGCCCACAATAACTCGCGGGACGCTTAGCATCACCGCTCGCCCAGCGCGAAGCCCAAATCGACGTGACGCTCGGTCCAGCAATATTCCGCCCAGCAACATCCCAATAATTCCACAGGCCAACGGCAAACTCTGTAGCCAACCTTGAGCCGTCGCGGTGGTTTTGTGAACGTCTTCAAGATATTTCGGCATCGAGGTGACTAGAAAAGCCCAGCCAAAGTTGCTTGCAAATTGCAAAAATGAATTCAGCCACAAACTCGGGCACATGCACATCAAGGCAATTGGGGGGAAATTCGCTTGGCCTCGCGCCGCCAACTTAGCGACGCCATGCTGCAGGCGAGTCACTCCGATTATCGCCAGTTCAGCATCGTTGACCTGCGGTTGTTCCGCCGGATGATCTCGAAAGAGCTTGAAGAAGACAATGGCGATGACAACTCCAACTAGACCGTAAAGAAACACAACAGGACGCCAACTTGAAGCAGCGGGTGTAGCGTCTGCGGGCTGTGATATCCAAGCCCCACCATAAGTCCACATCATCATCAATTGAATCGTCATGATCGGCGCGAGCGCACCACCCAATCGCCCACCGACGGCCACCACGCTATTCGCGACACCGCGCCGATGTTGTGGGATCCAACGACGAACAATTCCAGCGGCCAATGGATACGCCCCAGCTTCAAACATGCCGCAAGCCAGTCGAAGTGCGATCAACACACCCAAACTATTTGCCAGCCCAAGTAACCCAGTGCTCAGCGACCACAACGCAACGTAGATCGCCAACATATAGCGAGCTCCAAAGCGATCGCCCAACCAACCCGCTGGCAATTGAAACAAGGCATACGCCCAGAAGAAAGCCGACAAAGCCAACTCAAACTGCTTGGAGCTCAATCCCAAGTCGGCCCGGACCGAAGTTCCCGCGATGCTTAAACAGATCCGGTCCAGATACAACAACACTGCCACCAACATAGCCAGCAACACCATCGCATAGCGGACTTTCGTCGGCGCAGCAGACGTACCACCAAGCCCATTCGGTGATGCAACCGCAACGTCTTGCGAATTCTTATTGGCGGGTGGCAGGTAAGGATTGGTGTCTTGCAAGTTGGCTCCGGGATTTTTGAGCCCTGCATTCTACACCAACGCGTTATGAACCGGAGAGCCGTTACCGCTTTCAAAAGGCAGCTTTTTTGGACTCGGAAGAATCTGAAGGCAAAAGGTTTCGCGGCACGGGCGGCGCTACGGTGGGCTGCTGAGGCCGCGATTGCGGCGCGCCTAGTTGCTCGGGCGCGGAACTCGATGGCGCAGAACCCGTGGGTGAAACGGGCCCAACGGATACCACTGTCGACCCATCGGGCAAAACCATTCCGGGCCGCAAATCAGGGGTCGATGACAAACCTCTTGGCGACTGGACCGAGTAAGTGGACCGCCTGTCATACCCATACGTTTGCTGCGACGACAAGCTACGCTGTGCGGCTTGTAATTCCAATTGCTGACGCTGTAGCGCATACTGCTGCGCCAGCAACGGATCGAGCGAACTCTGATTTGAATATCCGTAGCCACCATACGCCGGGCTGGAATAATTCAGTGACGGACCATAGACACCCAGTGAGGGTGCAACGCCAAAACTACCATAATATCCTCGGTAAGCAGACTGATATTGCGGACCCATATAAGCTGGGGAACCCAGCGGGATCGACGGACCAACTCCAAACGGAACGCCAAATCCACCGAATGGCCCACCCAGCGGACCTCTTCCGAAAGGGCCACCGCCAATCTGTATCTGCAACCCTCCGAACTGAGCTTGAGCCGTCCCGATGGCGACTGCCCAAACGGCGAGGCCGAATCCCAATGACAGAATGTTTCGCAGATTGATATTCATTTTCAGCCTCTGAAAAAGTTGATTCGATTGCGAAAATCGATTTCCGCAGCCAATACATTTCGTTCCAACTTTAACCCTATCAGCGACCGGCTTGAAAGGCAAATAATTTGTTCCGATTGAACATGCACCCAGTCGAACAGATTTTCTCGCTTGTCGTTCTGGCTGACACAATCGCTACAAACAGTATCCCAATCCCAACCGTCGCACTCGGGCGTCATTCGCCTCGCGGCCAACCGCCAAATGAGTGCATTAGGTCACCCCAGGCTCACTGTAATACTAGAGTTCCATTCAGAGTTCACTCGAAACCCTTGTTTCAGCACATCAAGCGGAAACCGATGTCCCAAGCAATTTTAGACACCGCAGCAGTAGATCCCATGGTCACTGGGGCTATTAAAAACCCTTCGACCACTATCCATAGCCACGCTGGCGCTGCGTTCTTCTGTCAGCAATTGGCCTCGCATGGATTGTCGTCGTCGGAACGAATTTCGCCAAAGATCCTTGTCGCCGGCTGTGGTTCTGGTCATGAAGCGGTCGCCATTCAAGATCGCATGGAAGCGGACGTCGACGCTGTCGATGTCGAGGACTTTGTCGACTCAACCTACCAAACTCAACCTAGAACTCGGTTTCAAGTAGCCAGCGTTTGCGAGCTTCCGTTCGAAGAAGGACGCTTCGACGCTATTTTTTACCATCATGTAATCGAACACGTAGATCGACCAGTCGAAAGCCTTGCCGAGTTGACCCGCGTTTTGCGTCCCGGTGGATGGCTTTTCATCGGCACTCCCAACCGACATCGCTTGATCAGCTCGATCGGAGCCCATCGACAATCGGAATGGGATGCGACTTTTTACAATAAACTCTGCGACAACCTTCGCGATTGGAAAGATCGCTTGAGTGGGAAGTTCCGCAACGAATGCGGGGCTCATGCCGGTTTTAGCCGCTCGGAGCTGGACAGTCTGCTCGCCAAGCATTTTCAACATCGCGAGTGGTTAACAAGTCAGTATCTACAGTTTAAATACGCAAAATCCTCGGCCTCAAGCCTCCTTCCGATCGCCAACCACCCAACCATTGCATGGTTCGCAGCACCCTCCATCTACGTCCTGTGTCAACGCCCAGTGGGCAACGCTGTGAGGCATTTAGGATGAGGAAACGTAGCTGGTTTGGTCAGAAACCGGCGCTTGTCAGAGACCTCTCCTTCGCATCCCGTTTCTGACGAAACCAGCTACCTAGCGGTATTTCTTGAATTATGCTTCTCGATGATGTTTGCAAAATGCTTCACAGCGTTGCCTAATAGGGTGGGCTTCCAGTTTGCCAAATTTGAATTTTGAGCAAGTTCACTTTGCATTCTAGATTTGCATTTAAACTTTTTCAGGTCCCGCCTCCTTGTCTCTGGTCGCCCGCTATAAACCTACGAATTGCAGCGGAAAATTCTCAAGCGGGCAGCTTAGGCCCCGGTTTCTGCGTTGGCCTATTGTCTGAACGGCTCGTGGGCATGAAAATCAGCTGCTGTCAAAGACTGCAGATCCTTGCCGCGTGAGCCCCAGATGTCGGACGAATCCTCGACCAAAACCAAATCGTACACGGTCGTCGCTCGCCGATATCGACCACGGACGTTCTCCGAACTGATCGGCCAGGAGCATATCGCCCAGGCACTTTCGAAAGCCATCGCTTCTGGTCGAGTCGGGCACGCCTATCTTTTCACAGGTGCTCGCGGAGTCGGGAAAACATCAACGGCTCGCATTTTCGCCAAAGTGCTCAACGCAACCGCTGAAGATGAAACCTCGAAAAACGAAACCGACGCAAGGCAGACCTCTGCGATCGAATCCGGCGACGATATGGACGTCATTGAAATTGATGGTGCTAGTAACCGTGGTATCGATGAGATCCGCCAGTTGCGAGCCAATGTAACTGTACGTCCCAGCCGAGCGCGTTACAAGATTTACATTATCGACGAAGTTCACATGCTAACTACCCAAGCGTTCAACGCGTTGCTCAAAACGCTCGAAGAACCGCCAGAGCATGTGAAGTTCATCTTTTGCACGACTGATCCTGACAAGCTGCCAATCACCGTCCTTTCGCGCTGCCAGCGTTTCGACTTTGTGCCCGTCAAGTTCGAAGCGATTCAGCAGAGGCTGAAAGAGATTAGCTTAGCCGAAGGTTACGAGGCTGAAGACGAAGCCCTCGCGCTGCTCGCCCGTAAAGCCGCAGGTTCGATGCGCGATAGCCAGTCGTTGCTCGAACAAGTGATGAGTTTTTCCACTGAGCGCATTACGGCTGACCAAGTTCACGCGCTGCTCGGCACGGCAGATGAAGGTCGTTTGATCGAATTGGTTGAGGCGCTGCGTAACCGCTCGCCCCTCGATGCCCTTGCCGTAGTGGACCAAGCCACACGCGGCGGCGCCGATCCCGGTCAACTCGCGGAGCAACTCCTGAATTATCTTCGCGATGTAATGACTGCCGGTATCGGTGGCGGCCCCGAACTGCTGAAACTTGCAAACCCAGCCGGCCACTCGCGTTTGACTGAGCTTGCGAGGGATTGGGGTTTGCAAACGATTCTTTCTTCCATTCAGATTTTGGATGAGTCGTTGGTTCGCATGCGTTCGAGTGTCTCTTCCACGACACTGCTGGAAGTCGCCCTCGTACAGATATGCCAACTGCAAGATCTTGCCCTGATTCCGGCAATGATCGACGCCATCATGCGCGGCGGTCCGCTGCCAACTTCGGCACAGCGCCCGCCCGAACGCATTGCTAATTCGACCCCTCCAAAACCCGTCGACGAAAAAAAAAACGCTGAACAAAAAGCTTTAGTCTCCCCAACGGTGCCCGTAGCAAGCGAAACGGTCGCAAAGCCAACTTCGGAACGGCCTCTATCCAGCTCACCCGTTCCCCCCGTTGCTCCACTCGTTCCTCAGCCTAGTGTTTCGGTACACTCGGCCCCCAGCACTTCTATCTCAACTCCTATATCAACTACCGTGCCTACACGTCCGACCGTCGGTAGCGCGGCCGCCCTTGAAGATTGGAAGCGGGCGACTGCTTCGATCGACGGAATGCTTGCCGATTTCGGTGGACTTGCCCAAAGTGTCGAGCCGCTTGGCAGTGATCAGTGGACAGTTTTTTTCCCGCCGGGTAGCCAGAAACCCAAAGAATATTGCGAAGTCGCCGAACGCAAAGCTGCATTGCAAGAGGCGGTCGAGCGTACTATGGGGCGAGCCATTCGTCTGAATTTTGTCGTGCCCCCAGGCCCTCCACCCAAAGCCGTTGATGCGGTTCCGGCTGCGAACATTCGCGCTCAGAGAATTCGAGAGATCGCCGAACATCCCATAGTCAAAAAAGTAATCGATCTATTGGGTGGCGAGATTCTTCGCATAGACGCACCCCTTGCCACACCGCCTGCGCCCATGGCCGCACGAACTGCAAATTCCGTCGAACATGCAACTTAATCCACCTCGTTCACTTCAAAATCAATCAGATAAGACTTAGGAAATTTGAATGTTCAAAAATCTAACCGGACTGGCTCAAATGCTTCGATCAGCCAGCACTATCGGCGACCGCATCAAAGAAATGAAAGAGCGTCTCGCAAAGCAAACGGCATACGGCAGTGCCGGCGGAGATCTTGTCAAAGTTGAATTGACTGGCACCGGAGAAGTTACCAAAGTTCGCATTTCGCCAGAGCTAATTAGTCGCAACGATGTTGAATTGATCGATGAACTGATTCCAGTCGCCATGAACGAAGCCCTCGCCAAAGTTCGCAGAATGCACATCGACATGATGCGAGAAGCCACCGGCGGAGTCAGCATCCCGGGCTTAGACGAGGCCCTTGCAAGTCTCTAATGCTAGAGTGCTAGAATGTCGCCTTTTGCTCCGCAAAAGTAGCGGTATTACAAAGCCGCAGAACAAATAGGTTGCCTCGGCAATCTGCTGGTTTCGTTAGAAACCGGATGCGATCAACCAGTCCACTCAGGAGCACCATCGCGGATGTCCGAAACTTCGAAATCCGTTTCCAACTTAATCGATCAGTTGGGGAGACTGCCTGGCATCGGACGCAAGTCGGCCGAACGTCTGGCCTACCATCTATTGCGAGTCAGTAAAGCGGAAGCGTTCGCACTCGCCGGAGCCATTCGCGAAGTTCGTGAAAACGTTTGCTACTGTAGTGTCTGTTACAACTTAGCCGAATCCAACATGTGCGCGATCTGTCGCGATCCCTCGCGCGATCAAACGCGAATATGTGTTGTTGAGCAACCTCAAGACTTGATGGCGCTCGAACAAGCCTCAGTGTTTCGCGGTTTGTATCATGTCCTCCTCGGGCGCATCGCTCCGCTCGACGGCATTGGACCAGATCATTTGACCATCGATGCGCTAGTTGAACGCGTGCGACGTGGCAATTTTGTCGAGATCATCATGGCCACCAATCCGACAGTCGAAGGCGACGGTTCAGCACTTTATATCACCAACCAATTGTCGGAATTCCCGATCGAGATCACAAGACTCGCTCGCGGCATCACCGCCGGCAGCATACTCGAACACACCAACAAAGAGATCCTCGCCGACGCCCTAACCGGCCGCCAGAAACTGTAGCTCGGGACCATTGTCCCGAGCGTGCTGAGTTGGCGGGAGAAAGCATGTGAAAAAACGGACGGGACAAACGGTCCCATCCTACGAAAGGGCCTACTGATTCCCCGCACTCACATTAACCCAAGCCACATAAGCCAGCCACGTAAACCAAACAGCATAAATACTCGCGGCCACCACCAGCATCATAGGCCAGCGTTTTGACTTCGTTGATGGAACTGCTTTGTCGGGATTGCTTCCTGCCATTTTTCTAAACTCCTAGAGGGCTTGTTGATTTTTTCACTGCCACGAGAAATTCGG
>JANNNN010001275.1:0-8954 GCA_031398555.1 Planctomycetia bacterium
TGTCCGAAGCCAATGTTCTAGAAGCGGTCAGTGCGATGTTTGAGCCCAACGATGGCATATTGCAAGGGCTTGAGCACATCCAAGCAAGCGGTGTCGGTATCGGTCTACTATCGAATACCTGCGAAGCCCACTGGGAATGGCTTAAGCGTCGCTGTTGGGCGACTGTCGACGGTTGGTTTGACCCCATAGTGTTGAGCTACGAAGTGCAATTGATGAAGCCGGATGCAGCGATCTACATGCACTGCGAACAGCGCTGTGGCCTCAACGGGTCGCAGATTTTCTTTACAGACGACCGCCCCGACAACATTGCCGGTGCGTCGGCCCGAGGTTGGGGAACTTACCATTTCGGCAACACCGAAGGCTTAATCGCGGCCTTTGACGCGTGGCTTGCCAGTGTTTAGTGGAAGTCGTTTGACGGCTTTTCTCTGCGCAGTAGGCATTGCTCGGGTGCACTTTCGATAAGTATCCAACCCGACAAGTAGAAATCCATTCTTGGATGCGGTAAAATCAGTGTCCTTCAACAACGGAATTTGGAATGGTTGCTGGAGAAATTTCGATTGCAATCGGTGCCGCGGGATGGCGAAGTCTAATTCATAGTGTTTTGTGAGCGTGTGAGTTAAAATCTGTGATTCCGAATTTAATTTGTATTCCCCAGGCAAAAAAAGAATGAAATTGTTCAACCTTGATTCGGGATGGTCACTATCGATTGCTTTGTTTCTTGCGTTATTTGAGTGTCACGTCGTTCTAGCCGACGACTGGCCGGAGTTCCGAGGGCCAAACGGACAGGGGATTTATAGTGCAAAAGACCTGCCGCTAAATTGGTCAAAGGATGAAGGGGTCAAGTGGCGAACGGAATTGCCGGGAAGTGGATGGTCGAGCCCGATCGTAGTGCGCGGCATAGTTTATGTGACTGCGTCTGTGCCAGTAGATGGCGCACAATTGGAGAAGCCAGATCTCGATTTGATGCTGATGCTGATTGACGTCAAGTCCGGAAAGTTGCTGAAGTCGGTAAAAGTGATTACGCAGTCAGGAACTGGTTCGCCCGAAATACACACCAAAAATAGCCACGCGAGTCCAACGCCAGTCGTTGATGAAGAACGACTGTATTTGCATTTCGGACATCAAGGTACTGCATGCACTGATTTGCAGGGGAAAATCCTCTGGAGTAACAAAGAGCTGAGTTATCCACCGGTGCATGGTAACGGTGGCTCGCCGGTCGTGGCTGGCAAGTTGCTGATTTTCTCGCGCGATGGAGCAGATATCAGCGAAGTCACGGCGCTTGATAAGATGACTGGCCAAGTCGTTTGGAAGCGTGAACGGGATGTCGAATCGGATAAGAAATTCTCATTCTGTACGCCGCTAGTGATCGAGGCGGCTGGAAGAAAGCAGCTGATATTGCCGGGATCGAACATCGTTCAAAGTCTAGTGCCTGAAACGGGCGAAGAGATTTGGAGATTGACCTACGACGGGTATTCGGTCATTCCTCGCCCAATCTATGCAGATGGCTTGGTATTCATCTGCACGGGTTACAATCGGCCAAGCTTACTGGCCATTGATCCGACCGGCACGGGAGATGTAACGACGACACATTTGAAATGGAAGAGCGATGCCAATGTTCCGCATACGCCTTCGTTAGTTGCTCGCGAAGGGAAGATCTTGATGGTCAGTGACAAGGGAATTGCAAGCTGCGTCGAGTCGGCGACCGGTAAGGAAATTTGGAAAGAGCGGATTGGCGGAAACTTTTCCGCCTCGCCACTTTTGGTGGGCGATCGAATGTTTATGCTGAGCGAAGAGGGTGACGCAACTGTTATGCAAATCGGCGAAAAACCACTTGAACTAGCAAAAAACAAACTGACCGAACGCTGCTTGGCTTCACCAGCGATCATTGAAAATGATTTGTTAATTCGTTCAGCGAACGCGCTTTATCGGATAACCAAGGCAAATTGACTAGTAGTCAAGTTATATCAACGAGCAGCAACGTTTAGGGTCTAAAATGTCGAAGGGAACGCATTGCTACGAGTTGCTGTTGTCCGCCAAGTTGCCAGCAGGCGGATTGCCAGCGGTGATTGTGGCCTATGGCGATGAGGACTTTCTGCGCAAAGAGTCTGTGCATCAAGTGCTGCACTTGGCAAAGGTCGAGCAGGATGAGCCGAAGCGATATGATGGCGATGAGTGCAAATGGATCGATGTGCATGACGAGTTGGCGACGATGTCCTTGTTTGCGACATCGGAACGACGGATCGCGGTGGTAACTAACGCGGACGAGTTGCTGAAAAAGTCGCGACCGCAGTTAGAGAAGTGGTGCAACGCGCCGGCTCATTCGTCGATGCTGATCATGGAGTTACCGACTTTTCCATCCAACACCAAATTGTTCAAGTTAGTTGCCGATAAAGGTTGGTTGATAGATTGTGGCCTACCGACTGGCGTTGGCCGTAGCAAAACAGTGAGCATGCCCGAAGTGCAAAAGTGGTTGCAGGCATGGGGCAAATCTCGCCATGGTCTAAAGTTAACCGGACCGCAAGCCTTGCAAATTCTTACCGCGGTGGGTACTGATAGCGGAATTCTGCATCAAGAGTTGGCCAAGTTGGCGTTGTATGCGGACGACTCTGGTACGTTGACTGGCGATGCCATCAAGCAGCATGTCGGTAGCTGGCGAACGCGAACGATGTGGGAAATCGCGGACGCTGTGGCTGATGGTCGAATCGCCGACGCGCTCCGTGAGCTTGAGCGAGTTTTCGCGGGTGGGGAAGCCGCAGCGGCCGTTGTCCCACAAATCGCCTGGAGTTTGCGGCGATTTGGCAACGCGGCTCATTTGATTCTTCAATCGAAACGCACTGGGCAAAATCTGTCGGCTCAATCCGCGATATCGCAAAGCGGATTCTGGGGTAACGACGCAAAGCTGGCTGATGAACGACTCCGCAGGATTGGCCTGAAGAGGGCGAGCCGCATTACGGAATGGTTGCTGGAACTGGATTTGAAGATCAAAGGCTCGCACTCGACACCGCAACGAGCTCAGTTCGCACTTGAAGAACTTTGTTTGCGGTTCGTCTGAGTGCGTGGCGGAGGCTGCCTGCGCTACCAGCACCCGCTCAATCGAACTAACGCTAGCAGCGTCAGCCACGACTACTATAACGGATGCTGCCAGCAACCGAGCCAACCGATCTTTGCGCGCAGCGGTAGAACATGTATAGAAGCTCAGGTTGAGTTATTTTGCTTGTGCTATCAAAGGTAGGGCCTAAGCCGTGCGTTTCCAAGCGATCATTGTTGCGTTTGCTTTCATACTATCTGCTAGCAGCCAAGTTTTTACACAAACAAAGTCGAATTCGGCTTCACCGGCGATTTCCGCTGACCTGCTAGAAACATATCGCAAAACACAATCTGCGACGACCGAAGCTGAGGTTACCGCGGTCGCCCGCGTATGTTCGAAAGTGGTTCCAGATACAAAACGAAGTAAAGCCGACCGTGAATATGCGTCCAGTTTGTTAGCTTGGTCACTGAATCGCCGCGGTGAAATGCGGAGTGCGGCAGCCGCTGAGCAGGTGGAAGCTGGCAATTTGTCCGACGCCGATGCGCTGGATGCTAAAGCCCTTGAAGACTACAAAACGGCTGTTCAGTATGCGCCGACTAATTGGCGAGTGCATCACAACTTGGCAATTTCTCTAGCGATGAAGGGCCATTACAAGAATGCCATCGATCGGCTTAACACCGTAATCGATCTTAAAGAGGACTATGCGAACGCGTACTTCAATCGAGGCGAACTGCAATTTGAGCTGCAACAGTTTCCGCAAGCTATTAGCGACTACAGTCGTGCCATCGAATTGACGGACAACGATCCGCAGTACTACAACAGCCGTGGGCATTGCCGATTTATGCTTGAGAGTTACGAAGACGCGATCGTCGATTATCGCCGTGCCGTCGAACTCGGCAGCGATAGTGCTGTCTACCACACTGACTTGGCGGATGCGCTTCAGTTCACCGGAAAATGGAAAGAGGCAGCGGAACTCTATCGTCAAGCGGTCGCAATCAACGGCCAATACGCTCGGGCTTATCAAAACGCAGCTTGGATGATGGCAACTTGTCCAGACAAGAAATTTCGCAACCCAGAATTGGCAGTTTCATCGGCTAAGAAGGCAATTGAACTCGAGCCAGCCCCAACGATGCGAGCGTTCGATACGTTGGCCGCAACCTATGCAGCCACCGGCAAAATGCCCGACGCGGTGAAGTTTCAAAAACGAGCCGTTCAGTTGGCTGGCAAGGGCGAACGCGATGAAGTCCAACAGCGGCTGGCTTTGTACGAGCGTGGCGTGGCTTATGTTCAGCCAGATGTAAGTGATGCACAGCCAGTGCAAATTGCTGCGGAACCCAAGCCCAAGATCCGAACAGCCTCCGACACCAGTTCCACCCGGAAAGCACGTTGAGTGTCGCACAATTGTCCCAATTGTAGCCGGATTGACTTGTAGATGCACTAACATCACTCATATTCTAAGAGCTATTCGGGATCAACTTTGGGAGGCGTTATTTGAACAGTGCGGAGAGGGGCGAGTTCAGCGACAAAGTCCTCGACGTCGGTGAATTCGCGGTACACGCTGGCAAAGCGGACGTAGGCGACTTGATCGAGTTGTCCAAGGCGCTCCATGACCATCTCGCCGATCAGCCGAGTGGGAATTTCTGCGTCGTATTCACCCAGAATTTCAGTTTCGATATCGACTGCAAGTTGCCGGATTCGATCGCTGCTGACTGGGCGTTTCCAGCAAGCACGCTTGACGCCGTGTTCGATTTTTTCACGTTGAAACGGCTCGCGTACATCCCCTTTTTTAACTACTTGAAGAGAAGAGTGGCCGACGCGTTCGTAGGTCGTGAAGCGCTTTCTGCATTGACTGCAAAAACGTCGTCGTCGTATGGCTTTGCCATCTTCACAAGCTCGAGAGTCAAGCACTCGATCGTTATCTGCATTACAATGTGGGCAGATCATGGTCAGCTCCAAGCCGGGACGCTACCCTATAAAAATGAAATCTGGCTTGATAGTAACCGCAATAGCGGCGGAGTTGAAGGGACTAGGTGCTTTTTCGCCATAGTTGTCGAGGCGATGCGCCTAAAATCGCTAGCCAGCCAGCCACTAAAAACAGACGGTGCGAGCAACCATGAACACTCGAAGTTAGACTCAAATCAAACCTACTCAAGAACTGATACCCAACGAGAATTTTAATGTCGAATCAATCAGATGAACCCGAAAGTCATTCACCAGCTCGCGATGCTTTTCTGGCTGCTGCGGCGGCCAAAATGGAAGATAGTAAGCAGATTCCAGTCGAACGGAGTCTTTGGCAGGGCGGATATTCTGCCAAAGCCATGTATGGGACCTGGGCAATTTCGACCGTCATCACCGTTGCGGCGATTGCTTTGATTGCAACGTTTGCGATGGACGTACCCAACATCTGGCCCATCGCAGGAGCAGTGCTGATCTTTTGGTGGGTGGTAGCCATCGGAAATTATGTCTACAAGCGCCTTAGCGTTCATTACGAATTGACGACTCAGCGGTTTATTCATCAAGCTGGAATTTTGGTTAGAAGAACAGATCGCATCGAGGTGCTAGATATCGACGACGTGAGTTTTACGCAAGGAATTGTCCAACGGATGTTAGGCGTCGGTACGATTCGACTGACAGGTAGCGATCGCACTCATCCTGAAATGATCCTAAGCGGAATCGACAAAGTGCCGGAAGTCGCCAGTCTGTTTGACGACGTGCGTCGGACTGAGCGTCGACGTAGAAGCTTGCATATCGAAGCTAGTTAAATCAACCATCGATTTACCAGCGGTCGCCCAGGATAACAATTCCATCCTCGGCGTTAGGATCATGCATTACAGGTTCGACAATAGATTCACCGCTGGGCATAACTTCTTCATATTCGTACTCGTCGCTGCTGGTGACCTCAGCGGACTGATAGCTAGCGCTTACGACGCTGTTCGGGTCGCTCAAAATGGATCCGACGCGTCCATTCTCTGGATCCGTTCGCTGCCACTTACCGCCAACGCCCGCGTAGTCGCAGAGATAACCAGGAGCGCAAAGTGAGCAACCGCTTGAAAAAGTGACGACGGCGACAAGCAAAAATGCAATAGCTGTTCGCATGATATTCCCTTGTTACACTCACATTCGGCTCTAGTCCGCGACCCAGTTCAACCTACTTAAGTACTCATCGGCTAAATCGAGAGTGGAATGTTAGGCAAGCTTTTTGGATTAGGCCGAGTTTAACGCAATGAAGTGCTAGCAAGCGATTGACTTCAGTACCTGCCCAATCACTGTTCCCTAAGAGAATTTGACGTGGCCCCCAAGCGATCGCACACGAAAGACAAGGAACCAAACGCTCAAATCGTTTTGGGAAGCCTGCTAGCATTGGGTTGGTTCGTAATGTCCTTGACTGCCAGCAGCCGCATGTACTTCCTGTCGTCCTATAGAGTTGGGGAAATGGTCGAGCCGTTTTGGGAACCTTTCGCGGCTACGAACCTAGTCGTTGCTATGTGCTTTGGCCTAACTGCTTGGTGGATTGTTTGGTTGAGGTCGAACCTCAAGGCGACTTGCTATCCACAGTCACGAGCGATGTTATTTTTCGCATTAAGCATCTTTCCACTGGTGATTTGGGGACTTCGAGTTTTCGGCGCAATAACCTTGCCGGCTCAATTTTGGGAGGTGATTTGGATCGCCGGATGGACTGGCATGAGTTTCGGGGAATTGGCTCGCTGCCAAGCTGGCCGAAATACTAAATCGGTTGAACAAACCGAGCGGGGGATGAATTGGGCTGCGGGCTTAGTCTTGGCGCTGACCATTCTCGCGGGCTGCTGGTGGTTTAGCCAGTCCGTTGAGTACTATCAAAATTTCATGCTGGGCTTCAACGACTTCGGTCACTTCACGCAGCGAGTTGCAAATACCGCGGAGGGACGCGGTGTGCTGTTGGAGTCACCGATCTTGCCGATGTTCTGGGACCATTTCAATCCAGGGCTACTGCTGTTAGTCCCTCTATGGAAATTGTACCCGAGCGTGAAGTTAGTTTTTGCTTTACAAGCTGCGGCGCTGGCGATCGGCGGCCTTCTGATTTTTGCGATTTCGCGGCGACTAGGGCATTCGAAGTTGGCTGCGTTAGCTTTTGGAATCGCTTGGCTAGCCCAGCCTTCGCTCGGGCAAATGAACTTAGCCTATACCTATGGTTGGCACCCAATTACGTTTGCGATTCCTCTGTTGCTCGCAGCCATCTGGTGCTTGCTAATCAAGCAACGAATTCTAGCTCTGCTATGTACTTTCCTAGCACTCTCAATGGAAGAAGGCGTATTTGTTATAGTTGCGTTGGTAGCAACCTTCTGTGCTGCTTTGCCGATCTTTGAACAAAAGTACCTAAAACTGGATGAGGCTTCGAAACGCGAAGACGAAGGCGGGTTGATTGCGGCCCTCCCTACAACGACATGGGCAGCGGTCGCAGTAGCATCGGTGCTTGGATTTGTATTGGTTTACAAGTTCAGTGGTTTGGCGGAGTTTCAAACGGGGCGATTCGTGGCGCTAGGAAACTCGCCGACTGCGATCCTCTTGTCACCTTTGATTCGCCCTGAAGCTTTTTGGGGACAAGTGCTCAAGTTAGAAAACATTGCGTTTGTATCGCTGCTGTGGCTACCGTGCGGACTGCCTGCGCTGTTGCGAGGTTGGCGTTACTTGTTTCCAACTTTGTTACCACTGGGTGTATTGATCGTTTGGGATCATGCCCCGGCCCACAACTTGGCTTTTCAATATCCCTCCACGTTGTTGCCTTTATTTTGGTTAGCGACATTGTCAGGTGCCATGGTCGGCAATGCGAAACATGCAAGCTCCTCGGCATTACCCAGTGCTGTGACCGCACTTGTCACGGGCTTAGTCTTGAGTTTATTTGTCGGGCAACTCCCTTTCAGTTCTTTGACCTTGCGCGATGTGGAGGCAATGACCTACGGCGCAGAATCAGAACTCCGTCGACAATACGACGGCGAGGATGGACGCTGGTTAACGGAGCAAATTGAGAAGATCAGAGTCACCGGTGACGAATGCCTTGCAACCACACGTATCGCAGCTCACTTAGTCGGCAATCGCGATATTGAAACAGTTGGTCAGTACATACAGCGCCGCGACAAACTAGCGGCTTTGCCAGACCGCAGCGGAGCACCCATCCGACACTATCGGTGGGTGATCCTTGATCGCAACGATTTAGGCACTATTTCGGCTGCGGAAACTACTCAAGTTGAAACTGAGGTCCGACAGAATGATTTTGAACTAATAGAGGATCAGTACAACATAGGCATCTACCGTCGCAAAGACTCGAATGAAAAGATCCGCGAGTGACTGACGCGTGGCGGACGCTGCCAGCGTCCGCGCTGACGCTTGTCAGCGTCAGCCACAATTGACTCAGCCCAAAAATACATTGCTATCAAAACATTTGCCTTGTGAATCCCATAACTTGAGCCAATCCCAACAAATTTCGAAACAAATTTTTCTCCACCCTTGATTTGCTATTGGGCAAACAGTTTCTACTGTGGTACGGTTTTACCACGACCCAAAAAAAGCGTTTCCCAGAGCGCTTTGAAATCCCGTTTAGCATCCCCAGCGCCGCGAATTAATCGCCCAAACGCTTGGGTGTAGTACAAGCATTGGCATAGGAGGTGCCCTCATGCAATTTGTTAGCATGGAAGTGAACCGACACGGTTCCAGCGATCAACTTCAATTGGGAAAACTCTCGCCAGGCTTGAATGCCATATGCGGTCCCAATGGCTCTGGCAAGACTACACTCCTCAACTGGTTGCGACAGATGGCGATCGACAACGCCGCTGGTTCAACGTGGACCGATCGACCCAACTCCCTACATGCACCCCAGTATGGAAAAGTCGAGCTACGGAATCAACAAAACACCTATAACTTAACCCAGTCCAGCAACGGCAAAATTACTTGC
>JANNNN010001287.1:0-6328 GCA_031398555.1 Planctomycetia bacterium
GCCAAGCATGCTAATCAAAAACCCGATGCCAAAGTAAACTGGAAGTTGGCCAAGGATATATGCAAACTGCAAGTAAGGGTTTGTCTCAAGCCGCAAATAAAAGGGGTCGCGCAACAGGTCTTTGGCAAATTTTTCCAAGCCCGAGACGCTATAAGTTTGGCGATTGACAAACATCAACCAACCCATGTGTGACCACAGGAAATTTACTCGCGGGCTATGTGGATCCGGAATCTCATCCGAATGGACGTGATGCATTCGATGGACACACACCCAACGAGCTGGTGTGTCTTCCATGCAACAGATTCCGATAATCGCGATGCAATGTTCCATCCATTTTGGAGTCTTAAAACTCCGATGAGTCAACAGTCGGTGATATCCAATCGTGATTCCCTGTCCGAAAACGTGAATGCCAACAAGCAGAAACACAACTCCAGTCCAACTGAAGAAATACGGCACCAAGGCCGCGAATCCGAGCAGGTGAACGAAGACGATCGTTATCGAGTAAGTCCAATTCAGTCGAAATGGAATTACTGGGGGTGGAACTGGGTTACTCATACAGTTTTTTAAGCCTTTTCAAGTTTTGGCGGTCCACTGCGACCAACCATAGGATTCGATTGTCCCATGAGTTTGCAAAGATGGAAAGAGACAAAACACAAGGCGACGCCTTACTTTAGCTAGATTCCAAGGTTTAGGGCCATATCGATTCGTATCGTGCAATTTTGCCACATCTGAAGCTGGAAAACACAGACGAATTAACGCACACCTGAGCGAATCGGCGCAAAGCTGGTCTCGAATCGCCCACCGGGCTACGATATTCACTGGAGCAGTCGTCAGCCCCGGTCGTTGACAATTTTAAAGCCCACTGCCCGCATTTTCGGCAGGAACTAGAATTGAATTGCCGGTGATCCAGCCCGTCGTTGACAATTTAAAAGCCCACTGCCAGCATTAGGTCATACAACTTCGCCCCATTTGAGCTGAAAAAACATGACAACGGATCGAATCGGATTTATTGGTGGTGGCCAGATGGCCAAAGCGTTGGCTGCGGGAGCGGTCAGCGCGGGCTTGGTCAAGCCAGAGCAACTTCTGATTGCAGAACCTAATTCGCAGCAAAAAGAGCTCTTCACTTCAGCACTGGCCGGTGTCCAACTTTGCGATCATGGCCTGGACGTGCTAGCTGCTTGTGATCGAGTCGTGTTAGCCGTCAAGCCGCACGTACTGCAGCAAATCGGGGGCGAGCTTGCTCGACGGGTTGAGCCTCGACACTTGCTGGTTTCCATTGCTGCCGGAATTTCGTTGGTACAGTTGCAAGAGATTTTTGGTACCAAGCGAATTGTGCGGGTGATGCCTAACACACCCAGTCAAGTTGGCGCGGGCGCGGCAGGGATCGCTGCCGACGGCAATGTAACCGAAAGCGATATAGCGTGGGTTGAACAACTGATGAATGCGGTTGGAACGGCTGTCCGCGTTCCAGACCGTCTGTTGCATGCGGTTACCGGTGTATCAGGTTCCGGCCCCGCATACATTTATCTTGTCATCGAAGCCCTCAGTGATGGCGGTGTCGCACAGGGCTTGCCCCGCGATCTGGCGACTAAGTTGGCTGCACAAACGGTACTTGGTGCCGCCAAAATGGTGTTAGACACTGGCTTGCATCCCGGCCAGTTAAAGGATCAAGTGACCAGTCCTGGTGGAACAACTATCGCGGCGCTGCGTCATCTGGAACAAGCCGGTTTACGAAGTGCATTGATCGAAGCTGTCGCGAAAGCTACTGAACGAAGCCAAGAGCTCGGCTCTGTTTGAATATTTCAGTGCTTCAACACAACTGAATTTTGGTGTAGCGGAGTCAAGCATTTCGGATTTTTTCGGAGTGTCGCCTTTCGCTCATCAGGCGGCGGAGGTAGTCGCGACAACGGAACCGGCAATATTGGTCCCGCTGCGACTGTGAAAATCAATTTGTTGCATGATCCAGTCATGACTGGCACAAGTCGATGGACCGAGCATTAAGTAGCACATGTCACACAGGCGTCCGATTACTCGGCTGGGCGCTAGATGCATCGGACCAAGATCAATGACCACCAAGCGGTGACGCAATTTCCACTGTGGCATCCAATGGGGAATATGCTCGAGTGCCCACGGAGCTGAATTGCTTTCAGGCATCGGCAAGTTGATTTCGTACCAAGGTCCAAGCGGCGACTTGGTTGCCACGGGCACGGAGGAAAGTGACTTTATCGGATCAGGTTCGCGCGCCGCGTTGTCCAATCTCAGCAGCAATGTGCTCGCACCGGTTAAATCCGCGAGTTCTAGCGCGGAACTCTTCACTAAGCGATCAATCAAGCGTCGGTCATTTGCAAAACGACTTCCGCTCATTAAACCGATAGAATAGGTCGTCGCCATTTGGGCCGCTGCGGCAACTTCGCCGCCCCAGCTAGCTGTCTGCAGTTCGCTTGTCATCCAGTCACCCTCAAGATTCTTTGCATTGCCTGTATGCTCATCGTTAACTGATCCATCAATCCACTCTAGGGTCCGCAGTCTAATGACGGAGCTTGGCGAACAGTTGACTGTAACTCGCCGCTTTTACGACAGGTGCATCCAGTTGCTCGGTGGTCATGCGATTACTGACAGGCAGTTCTTCTTCGATCACTAGTAAATCGCGGTCGTCGTCGAGCGACAGGTTGCTGTGGATGTCATCGTCCATTTCCGTCGTCGTCGACGTGTGCAACGTGTAAATCGTTTCCCGGTCATCGCCTCGGAGTGCCTGGGGTTGTTTCGACGGCGTTGAACTGCGTTGGTAGTCAATTTCAATCTGCTCGACGCTAAACGGTTCAATCGCAAACGCTGAGAAATTTAACTGTGAAACAAGATCTTCAATTTCCGTATGCAGAGCGATCTCGCGTTCGGATTCGGTAGCTGCTACATCGACAGTCCAGCTAGCGGCAACGCTCTCTGGATCGTTTCTGTTAGTCGCTGGCGCCGCGAATCGTTTCGCTTGCTCAGCATCTTCGTACGGGCGAGTGTCTTCGAGTTCAGCGCGTTGACTTTCCATGGCCGCCAATTGCTCTTCAACCGCAGCCTGTCGAACAAACAGCGGCATAGCAGAGGCTGCCTCAACTGGTCGAGGCTCGAATATGCGATGTTCTTTACCGGCACTACTTTTATGAACGATGGCAATCTCTTCGTCAAAATCTTCACCGAATAATTTGTTGGGGCTGACGCTGGTAACCATCGGAGAAGTTGGAAGTGATTCTACGCGACGTTCGCGAATAGGTGGATCATTTTCCCAAACGCTGTGGACGTCGTGGCCAACAGTCAATCCCTCGGCAGAGTCATCGATATCCAAAATGTCTGCATCAGTCGTGTAAGACCCGAAGAAATTTGACGGTAGCGGACTGATCGAGAATTCAATTTGCGGTTCTAGCTTTGGAGTCTGGCGGACAGAAGGGCTAGTCGGCGCTAGTGGTTCAGCACCGCGTGGAAAGGACGCTTGGTGACGATTGAAACCGAAGGCCTTGCTCGCATCAAATACCACTCGCTCTGTTGTACGCTTGGAATCATCAGGCTTAATCTCAGAGACCATTTGATCTTCAGGTGAAATAACGGATTCGTCTTCGTCTTCCAAAGCTACCGTTTGCGTAGTTATGGGCGCGAATGCCGCAAAAAAATTCTGTTTTGGCCCTTGCATGATTACGTCGAGCGGTTCGTCGTCAGCCGCAAGTTGGTAAGTCTCTTCATCGTCGATGGGATAGCTTGTATCCGCGATCGCAATGCTCTGTGTAACTTTGGGACTGGATTTAGTCGACTTGTCGTCGGTGGACACGACAGTAGATTCAACAAACGAATCGTCTTCCTCATCGCGGAGCTCACCAAACTCGATGTGCGAGGCCGTCGCTTTGGTGGACTCGTCGGGTGCGTTGCTTGTGTGCCATGGAGCGGGCAACTGCTGCAAGTCTGACCAAGCTTCCTCAATCAATGCTGCCGAGATCGGGCATTGACCGGCGGCGATGCCGAGAACCAGCGCATGATCCATTAACTGATTGACCAGTCTCGGAACGCCTTCGCTAGCAGCGTACAACGTACGGAGGGCATCGTTGGTAACCAAGCTTCCTGGCTCAATGTGCACCATTCGCAGTTGATGACGTACGAAGTCCATTGTTTGGTCGCGAGTCATCGGTTGCAGATAGCAACGTGCCGCCAATCGCTGATTGAATGATTCCATCTGCGGATGCGCGAATGTGTCTTCCAGTCGCATGCTGCCAATTAAGACTAAGCGGGCTCGCGGCTGTCCGTTGCGTGCAAAATTAGTGATCAACCGCAGTTCTTCGAGCAGTTTCGGCGACAACGTGTGGGCTTCGTCGACTAGCAACAAGATGCCGCTCGGCGCTGTTTCAGGCGACGGAGAAAGGCGATCCATGATCGACATTCGCAACTCGCCTTCCGACAATCCGCGATAGGGCAATTGCAGTTCGAACAATATGCTCTGCAACAATGCACGGCGGCTGCATAGGCCACTCGCGTGCAATTTGACGACATCGAACCGTCCGTAAATATCATTGGCGATCATCTGGCCGAGCATTGTTTTTCCAAGCCCCGCGCCGCCTAGCACAAGACATGGTCCTTCGGCGCGAAGTACCGCACGAACTACGGTCTGCCTCGCTTGTTCAATACTGTCGCTTGGAAAGTAGAACTTCGTATCGGGAGTCGCTCGGAACGGTCGGTCGGCAGATTGCAGTAAAGCTTCGTACATGGCAACCACTTGGAACTAACGGAGTTTTGGGGCGAATTAAAACCGCGATCTCGGGTGTATCGATTTAGCAAACGAAATGTCTAGGGCATACCAGTTATCAGTCGTCCGAAGGCAGCCAGCGGGCTGTCCATTGCGACGCTTCTCCATAAAGGATCGAACAACATACGGCAAGCGATTGCGAAGCACCAAATCAATAGCAGGTTTTCGCCAAGTACTGCCAGGTGCCGACCCGTCGTGTTTTTCACGACGTTCATCAATCCATTCGCTGAACGCAAAGTTGTTTCATGTCCGAATGGAGCAAGTTTTATTTCGGCCAGGATCGGTAAACCATCTATGGCCAGTTGATTACCTACGAACTTCGGATCGTATGCGCCGCCCGACTGAATGCGATACTGGAGGAGGCTGGCGATGGAACCGGTCGAGATCGCCAAAATCAAAACGCTAGCCGACATCCAGGTTGGTATGCTGCTCGTCTTCGAGCGGACTTGTGGAACACCCACGACTTCAATCGCGCCTGCATGTTTTTCTAACGCGTTAACAAACTGATTTTCAGTTTTTTTGACGTTAACTTCAGCCTGTTTGACGGTTTCAACCAACTGCTTTTCCACCACGACTGGATTATCAAAATCCAATTGCCCAGAGGCCGGAATTGGTTGCTGAACTTGATCGCCGCCTGATGCCAAATGAGCGAATTTGGCGGGTATCCCACCGCTCTGCGATACAGGTGTGTTCACTAATTGCGTCTTAGTTGCAGCGGTTTTATCGGCTGCACACAAGTATTGATGATGCTTCAAATAGTGCTTGGCGGTGTCTGCTTGCCACCGCGCAAATCGCTCTTCGCGGGCTTCGGAAGAATCGACCAACTTCCGAGGTTCAGTTTTTGTGACCGTCGCCAGCCATGCCTCGATGTGCGACGGAGTGGCGCGACCCGTCCACAACGACTCAATTTCAACTAACAGCAAGCCATCGATCTTAGCTTCATCGAGCGTCTTGAGTTTAAACAGTTGTGCGTATCGAAGCCGACCGGACGCGATAATTTTGCGATCTCGGTCGAGAACGAACTTAAGTTGCTCGAGCCGAGCGGAAGAAATCATGGCGCGGGTAAACACTTTGTACTGGACATTGACCGGCGGATACATGTTCAGTGTCGTGAGGACAACCGCCAAAGCGCATACCGCTCCGCACCAAACCGATTGTTTGATCAGCGTCGAGGAATCCGCGTTCAGTGCTTCATGTTTCGAGTCGGTCACCACTTTGTCCTTCCGTGGATTGTGGTACGGTGTCAGCGAGTTCTCAAATTAGAGAACTACGCCAGCCTGATCAATGTCAGACTTACACCTTCGCTATCGGCCAGAATAATCGTCAAAGTTTGACAATTCTTCCCCCGCGGCTCTCTAACTGTGAAAGTTTACCAATTTTCAATAGCAGCAATTCGGAGCCTAGGCTTCCAGCCTGGGTTTTATGTAGTAGCTGGTTTCGTGAGCACATGACTAACTCCAGTACTCATCTACATTCTTCCTCAAGAATGCTAGCGATTCGGCCATTTCATCCATGCCGTTCATGCCGTCCTCGATACTGATCCAACCGCTG
>JANNNN010000017.1:0-7497 GCA_031398555.1 Planctomycetia bacterium
CGCGCTGAATCCAATCAAAGAACTCGTAAAGCTTGCAGTAGCCAACAGAAGCTTTGCCGCAATGAACATGGCCGATAACAGTCGTACCCGGTTTGGCACTACCAATTTTTGCATAGGTTTCATCACTTAAACGCACTCGCACTCGAACGACGTTTTCGTTGTCCTTTTCATCCACGTCGCTGCTCGGAGAGACGTCGATGACAGGGGCTTGAAAAACACGCGTCGCATCGGAGGAGAGGACAAACGAAACCAGCATCGATCGATCACTGTTGGAGCTTGCCTGCCACTCCTTTAACAAATAACCAGCCCGCTTGTCGGGTATCCGCAATTCGACTTCCCAACCACCGGACGGGACTGCCACGGTCAGCAAGCGTTGACCTGCTTTTACGGGCCGGTCACGTAATCGCTGCTCAATGTTCCAAGTGATCACTTCGCCATCGATGGGGCTGTGAATTTCAAGCTGCCGCTGCGTCTTTTCCAGCAACTCTAGTTGTTCCTTGAGCCCGGAAATCTTGGCAACTGCCGTCGAAGCGGTGCGCACCAGTTCGCGTTCCTCTTGCTCGTTCGCAAATGCGCGCGAAGCTCGCTGTAAGGTGACCGTTTGCAACTGGGCTTCAGCCTCGCGGAGTTTGCCCGCAACTTCGGCGACGCGAGAGGCGAGTTCGGGATTGCGGAGGTTGATGAGTAAATCACCTTTCTTGACCTCGGCCCCTTCGGTAGCGAGCAATTGGTCGATCGTGCCTTCGGCTTCAGCATACAAGTGCTGGCGAACAAGGGGTTGAATAACCCCTTCTCCCCGCACTTTAAAGTCGCCTTGAATCAGCACTAATGAACTCAATACGGCCGCGATAACTACTGTAATGATCAACGCTTTGTTTTGAGTGTGACCTCGATAGAGATCCGCCAAGGCCCCCAACGACCGCCAGACTGGCATCAGGAACAAACCATCGTACGTGCGTGCATTTGAAACTGCACTCGAAATCGGCGTCTCAATGCGACTCCAACGACGCTCGATCTGGTCGACGTCCAATGTGCGTTCGATACCTTCGAGAATCAAAACGCCAATACATTTTTTACGTTCTTCGTCACTCTGGATCGTTTTGGCGAGGTCTTCTGGATCATCGCGCCGCGGTGGCTCAGCGAATATCGGAAGCAATACAATGCCTACTGAATGAGCCGCTTCAAAGTATTTTTCTAGAAGGCGTTTGAGCGACGGTGAAAAATCCTGGCCGAGCCGCGGGTAAATTAGCGGAGCTTCCATTTTGTGGACTTGCTTCGCGAGAGTCTCTAACTGCTTGACCACGCTTGACCGACGGTCGAAAACTGCCTGGTTGCTGATGCCTTTGATCTGACTGGAACTACCTCGGCAGATCGCCAACGATACGCGATCGGCGACGAGATAGTGTTGCAGTCGGTTCACAACGTCGTAGGACACCTTCTTCAGATCAAGGTGCTTGCCAATCCCATCGACGATGCCTTGTGCTCTCGAGTTGCGAATCAACTCATCTTCCATCTCGGCGAAGCGTGACCCAATCATGTAGTTAGCGCTGCGCTCGATGAGCGCCATCAGTATTGCCAAATACGCCTCAGCCGCGTCAACACGATCAAGCGAGGTGACGAAGGATGCAACTGCCAAGCAATGGTCGCCGTCCACGATCGGGACTAGCAAGCAGCACTGCGTCGGCTGAGAGTCGGTAACATCTTTAAAGAAGTAGTAGGTAGGAACGAGTGTCCGTCCCAGCGCTTGCACGAGGATGCGCTCATCATCAATGCGATCCGACTCCGCTCCAAAATTTGCAATCGTCAACAAATCATTATCGTTTGCTTGCCAAAGGTGACCACTCTCTGCGCGAACGACCGAAGACATCACCTGGAAAAGCTGTTGCAGAAAATCGGGGCCGTTTGAAACCGATTGGGCAATTGCATCAACTTTCTGCAAAACGATGCTGGTTTGACTAGGTTTTAAAGGTGGGGATTCAAGCATGATGATATGGCAAGGTTGGTAAGCAACGAGAGAATTTACGAAACTGCGCAAACGTTATCATTTGTACCTTACCTCCGATTTTAGTGTTTTACGCGCATTTCCTAAAACCAGCGAATTTCTGGTGATTAAATCGCGCAAAATGCCATTTGGGGGCATGAGGTAGCGGATTGTAACGAATCTTCCCAGCGTTCGTGTCCTCCCGGTGGATATCGTTGGTCAGTTCGATCGGGAGTGCGAGGCTCTGCCGAGCTTTCTGTCTGCATGCGTGGACGTTCACCAGTACATTGCCGTCGACGAATTGCGTCCGAGCGATCCTCGGCAGAGCCTCGGCCGCCCGGTGGATAAAGATGTCGATTGCGTCGAAGCACTAAACTCGAATCTCAGTTCTTGACGAATTCCCTTGCGCGTCGGGCATGTATCAATGCTAGCAGCAAGTAGATCTTGCTGCTTTTGCGAGAATTCAGTAACTAGCATGGCGGTGGCGGAAGTTCCGTTCACTGAACACACATCGCTGCGGGATTCGCGAACGCATGGACGCTCAAATCTACAATCGCTTTTCAAGTCTTCTTTTCAATCTTTTACTCTTGTCTGCCTGCTGGACTGTGATGCAAGCGTCGGCGGCGGAACCGGAGCAACAGAAGAATCATGAAGCAGTCTATGTGGCCGTCGAACAGGCTCGACTGTACGCGGGCCCTTCAAGCGATTTTTATCCAACTGGAGATGCCAAACGAGGAACGGTTCTCGAAGTCTATCATCGGACCGATAACGGCTGGTTGGGTGTTAGGCCGCCACAGGGAAGTTTCAGCTGGGTACCAGCATCTCAAGCCTACTTATTACCTGGCGGACGGGTTATCGAAATCACCGATGCCAGCGCGGTCAGCTGGATCGGGACGGAACTGGGCTCGGCGAAACAGTATCGCTGGCAAGTCCAATTGAAAGTCGGCGAACAACTCAGCTTGCTCGGTGAAGCAACCATTAAAAGTGAAACCGATGATCGCGAAGCACTTTGGTACAAAGTCTCACCGCCAGCGGGCGAATTCCGCTGGATTGAAAAAGCGGCTATTTCAAAGTCCGCGCCACCGGTGAACCCGACCGGGGGCCCAAGCGAATCGCTTGCCGCAACGGGAGTTAAATCAGTTTCTGCATCGGCCGGAGCGGCGCCAGGCGAGTCGAGCACAGATGATGAGAAAAATGCAGATGCTGAGAATGGTAAGTCAGAGAAATCTGTCGTGCAGTCGGCTAGCTTTGAAAGGCCGGCGGCTGCCCCACGGAGTCAAAAGGGCTTGTCATCAAACGCAACAAAATCAGATGCGGGGAATTCACGGCCGGAGAGCGCAGGCAGAAACGGTTCGCCACGTAAGAACGAATGGGATGGCTGGTACGCTTTTGAAATGAGTGAAAACGGTGTGCGGACACCATTCTTGGATAAGCTCAGCGGTCGAGATCGCGGACCGTCCTCAAAGTCTGCTCAACCTACTGCTGCTCCGCGCGATCCACTGCTTAATGATCCGTTTAGTCTTGCGATGGTGGGTGAACCTGAAACACCGCTGCCGAGTGCATCGATTCACAGTGAGACGCAGCGCATTGAAGCTAGGTACGGGGAAGCTAGGTACGGGGAAGCCAGGCGAAGTAATCCGATGAACAGTGAAGCGATGAACGCTGAATTGAAGGCAGTTGTTAAGAACCAGCGAGAGTGGCGAGACCCGCGTAGTCTTCGCGACGCTCGGTTGGGTTCAGTGGAAAGCACGCTTGGTTCGATGGCAGCTAGCCGTGATCGCAACGCGCCCACCAATGCACCCCGCGTGCTGCTGGCTAGCTCTGAACGCTCGACAAACGCGACTGTCGGAAGTGCCGTGAATACGGCAGGGTATGATCAAAATGAAATGCAGTCTGTGGATGCAGCTCAGGCCCAGAGAGACAATGTGAATTGGTATGGACTAGTCGAAGGTTCCTCAATCGCATCGCCAAGTTCGATGCCAAGCAGTGCGTTAAACGTAGTGACGAGCACGGCGGACGTAGGCGAACTGCAGTTGGCGCTGAGCCATGCGGTTGCGTCTTCGAATGGACTTTGGAATCTTGCGCCGCTTGCGGAACGGGCTCGTTATTTGATCGAACATGGTCCAACTGCCATTGATCGTGGGCAAGCTCGGTTGTTGCTTGACCGCATTGACGCCTTTCAAAGTGTCTCCGTTCGGACTCAACAAATTACCAGAGCAACATCGCCGCAAAGCAATCCGGTTCAATCGACAAGTTTCAATGCGACGACGCAAAACCGATCCTTGCCCGATTCGCCTCAGACGGTATCCGCCATCTACGAAGCCACGGGTTGGCTGGTACCAGTCTATGCGGCAGCGCCAGATCAGCCGACACATGCTCTGACAAACGACACCGGCGACGTGGTGGCTTACGTTTCACCGATCGCCGGGTTGAATCTTGATCGTTACCGCAATCAGGCGGTCGGAATTAACGGATTGCGCGGCTACTTGCCTCAGCTTCAGGCGGCTCACATCCAAGCTCAACGGGTTTCCCGAGTTCGCTAGCAGGACCCTGTTGCGGTGGTAGTTAGCTTTGAGAGATTGTTCCGAGTGCAAGGAAATTTGCAGGGAATAAGTCAAAACTGGGACGATGGTCGGGACAAATGGTCCCAACCTACGGGCGATTTTTGTGCAGAACTTCGCTGGGGACGATATAATTAAAAGCTGGGGCGTGATTCTGTTCTCACCTTTCCTCCCTTTAGCAATTAGTCGCCAGTTTTTGAGTCGACGTTACATTCGGAAGAACGCAAAACTGTCTCAAGCAGCAGCTTTTGAAGGTAATTGAGAAGTATGCAAGAGGCAGTTTTTCTACTGTAAAGTTTGGGGCCGAGGCACACAGTGAACGATTTCAACCCACCTCGATCCGCTCCACCGCCGGTGACGCCGCCAGTGGCACCGTCTGTCTACCCTTCTAGGCCGCCGCTGATTGTGGCTCCACCTCCAGCGACACCAGGACATTCATCGGTTCTGCCTCCGCCAAGTCTTCGGCTGCCGGTTCCGCAGCCAACCATTGCGTCAGAATCTGTTGCTTTGCCTCGACCCTCCGACGCGCAATCACAAGTTTGGTCGACCCCGAAGAAACCACTTCGTAAGCCCGGACTTTGGCCGTGGAATAAGCGGGTGGTGCCTGCCGCCAAAGAGCTGATGGAACCCGAGTTGCCAGATAAGCAGCAGATGCCTGCTTGGCTGGTGAGTTTCATCGTACATTTGACATTGCTAGTCGTTCTGGCGCTAATTCCGCTCACGCGAATTATTGACGGCCCTATGACGTTCTACTTTGGTGACTCGGCCGGTGAGGGCGAAGGGGTTGAAGAGTTTGATCTTGATAGTGCGGCTTCACCGACTGATTCGATCGATCCGACTCCCGAGGTTGTCGAACCAACTCAGGTTGTCAACACGAACGCACTGCTCGAGAACATCAAGCTGCCCGAGATCAGCCCGCTGCCTTCAACAACTTCTGCAGCTACCGCCGCCGTTAGCGAATCTCTCAAGAGTCTACCCAGCGGTATTTCGAAAGGGCTCTCAGGGCGCGGTGGTAATCTTCGGGGCGATCTGATTAAGAGATTTGGTGGCACTGGACAGACCATCGAAGCGGTCGAACTTGGTTTGCAATGGCTAGCGAAAAACCAAATGAGCGATGGCAGTTGGAGTTTGGTGGGCCCTTACGAAGATGGCGGCGCTAATGAGAACCGTACTGCGGCAACTGCGCTGGCTCTCAACGCGTTTTTGGGAGACGGCAATACACCTGCGGATGGCAAGTACAAAGAGAACGTGCGACTGGGTTTGGCTTATCTAGTCAAGCGGCAGGATGAAGACGGATTTTTCGCAGGAAGAGAACCATCGCGACAACAAATGTATGCTCAAGCGATTGCAACGATCACCATTTGTGAAGCCTATGGTATGACTGGAGATTCGAAATTTCGCATCGCAGCGCAGAAGGCTTTGAAGTTTGCGGAGTGGTCGCAGAGTAAGTTGAAAGGTTGGCGCTATGATCCTCGAATCGATGCAGATCTGTCTGTCTCCGGTTGGTTCTTAATGGCATTCGTGACGGGCAAGATGGTCGAACTGGAAGTTGATGAAGAGATTTTTCGAAGCGTCGGAAATTTCCTTGACAGTGTCCAGCACGATGAAGGTTCGCGTTATGCCTACAAGGAATTCGACCCTCCGTCGCTCAGCATGACCGCCGAAGGTTTGCTCTGCCGCATTTATTTGGGTTGGCCTCGAACGGAGCCTGCGATGATGCGAGCTATTCGCGATGATCTACTGCCCAATAAACCGCGAAGAGATGAAGAGATGAGCAGCGTTTATTACTGGTACTACGCGACTCAGGTGCTACATCATATCGGGGGTCGAGATTGGGAAGAATGGAATGCCGCCATGAAGAAAGTGTTGCCAGCGGCCCAAGTTCGCGGCGGTAAAGAAGCAGGCAGTTGGGGTCCGGACAAAGACCAATTTGGCACATCTGGTGGTAGGCTCTATACGACGTGCTTGAACATGTACTGCCTGGAAGTTTACTATCGTCACCTGGCCATGTACGACTTGGACCACACGAAGCGGAAGTAGGCGAGGAAGTTGGCGATGCGCTCACTGGGTCAGTTCGTAAAAACGCTGACGGATTTCTGCGTCGCGACCAACGGTTAAATAGACGTCGTATTCCCAAACAAAGCTGGGCTTGATGGCGAAGCGGGTCAATGGCGCGAAGTAAGAACACGAACCATGCTCGCGTTTTCCGTCTCCGAATCGATAGCAGGTCAAATCGTTGGCTGCCGGGACATAGGCACCCAGACCGAAGCCGCCGTCATCGACATATGCCGCCCAATGCTCAGTGATCTTGCGGTGCTCGTTCGGCCAACCGGGGAGGGTGCGATCGATTTTTTCATCGAGTTTCCCATCAGGCCTTCCCTTGCCCCAAGGTTGGTCACCAGAGTAAAGGATCAAGTGTTTGAATTCGGGTTCCAGAAAGACTGCCGGAATTTCTTGATCGCGCTCGGCGTGCTGCTGTTGACCTTGGTAAGAAAATACATAGTGGACATGCGCGATAGCGTTCGTCAGTTTGATCGTCTGTTCCATCGAGCAATCGCTGAGTACTTCGCCGGTGGCCCAATGCAGTGGCGTCGACTTGGCGTAGAGGGTTTGGCGGTCGACTTTTAGTTCGATGACCGGAGCGCCCTGACCTTTGTAGTGCCCACCTTGGACTGGATTCCAATTCCAAGGCTGCTTGTCCCAAAGCGATCCGTCGGCGTTGCCGTAATACGACTGTTGAATTAATCGGCCGCGGTCGAAGTGATTGACTAGATTTTTGTCGGAGCCGCTAAGCGACATCCAGCCTATGGCGGCTCCTGAAGCTCGTTTTACGCCGACTTTGATTTGACCATTGTCGATGAATTCCCACTCAGTAGGATCAGTTGTCGGCTTTTCATCTGTCTGTGCGATGCAAGATTCGGACATGAAGATCATGGCAACAGCGAGCAGAATTAC
>JANNNN010000032.1:0-1494 GCA_031398555.1 Planctomycetia bacterium
GCGCATACCGACTGGACCCGTGCCGCCCAGTACGATCGCCTTGGTGGCTGCGAGATCGACATGACGGGCGGCACACAACACGGCTGCTGCGGCTGTTGTGTTTGCTCCATTACCATCCACCATCACGGAAACTCGCACCGGTCCGAAGAAGGCTTGCTTGATATCTTCCGCGATCGAGTCACCGAGCGCAGCATTGGAGCCACCGATAAAAATAGCCGTGTTGCGCAGTTCATTGGGGCCGCGTGTGAACATGGCTCCATGAACCAGTGGGCGTACGTTGGTCGATTCAATAGCCGAGTACTGCAGCAAGTGATCAACACCAGAGTCCACAGCGACCACTGAGTCAAAGACGCTAGCGTGCGAATCGGAATCAAACTGAATAAGGATGCGTGGATGTGTCATGAGTTGCCTCGGCGGAATGGCGATATGAAAAAAGGTCACAAACTGGAAAGCTTGTGACCTTGTAGGATCGTTGGCAAAGTGTGCTGAACGCAAGCTGCAAGCTTACACCACACGTTGACTATGCGAAGCCTTTGAATGGATGAGCGGATGCGTCTTTCTTGGACAACATTTCTTGAGCGTTTGGAGCGCCCTTCATCGCGGCTGCGATCGCATTCATAGTCGCTTCGTAGTTGTATTTGTAGATCTTCGCATTATCCTCTGCAGCTGGGTGAATGAACACGCCGCATACGATGACCAGGTCTTCGGCTTGATCGGCTTTGATTACACCCGCTCCGACCGAATCTGCAACAGCCTTAGCAACTGCGAATTGAGCTGGTCCGAACATCTGTACAACTTGCTTCATGCCCTTGATCGTGACCTTGGTGATCATCACGGTCGATGGCTTGACGGCCAAGTTGGGTTCGAGAACAGCGAGAAGATTGGTGTGACCTTCACTTTGTGTGGACAGAGCGTTGGCAAATGCAGCGCCAACTGGGCCAGTCTTGCTTCCAATCATCAGGTCGATATGAGCGACTTCGTTTCCATCGCCAACTAGAGCTTCACCTACATACAGCGACATTGGGTTCATTCCTTCTCAAGGGGTCACAGTTCTTGATCAGCCGCCGGTCGGCGACTGTATTTCATGAGCGGCTTCGCGTCGTCAGCGCTTTTGAGCGAGCTTAACGACGACTTACAAAGCGGCTATATTTCCGCGGACCCAGAAGTTAAGCCAACGCATGAGGCTTTGCAAGCGGTCAGTAGGCTGAGAATTCATATCTGGTACTTGATCGTGCCTTGGCCGGGGCAACAAAGCCGAATTTTCTGCCTTTTCGGTGCCTTCAAGTGCCGTTGGGATCGCATGGTCCGACTTATTTTTTCGAAAGTTGGGCTAATAATCGATTTGGTAACCGCAAAAAAGGGGAAAATCGCTTGGAAATGCTATGAAAATCGACTACGATAAAAAAGTTCTTGCTTGCGGAATTGATGCGCGTGCATCCATTTGGATGAAGGGCTCGTAATTTAGAGGCTTGCGATCCCAACAATTTGCGATGT
>JANNNN010000130.1:0-14043 GCA_031398555.1 Planctomycetia bacterium
AAAGCTAGAACTGGGAACGCAAACTTTTTCATAATCATTCCTCTCCTGAAACTGGAAATCCATCAGACATGGCCGCGGATCTTAGCAAAGTCAAATGATTCAGAGAGGTCGAAACGAATTTTACGGATCCATCTCCCATCACAAAGTTATATCCGCCGGTGTGGAAGCTGTTGTAACCAATCCATGCACTTGCACCCTTAGGAGTGTTTACGGCAGTTTGGTTATTGTTGCCAACTGGAATTGGGGTATGCATCATCCAGGCCCAATTCATGGTATCGCCAGCGGTTGTCTCACCCATCATATAGGTGTTCGAAAGTCCGTCAGTAACTGCCGCAAACTTTGTAGCTTTCCGAGCCGCGCCGAACATTCCGCGGTTATCATAATAGGACCCATCCATTACGCCGTCGCCATTCAAGTCGTTCTTGACGTTGCTTTGAATGCCACATGAAGTCGTCCCGTTTGCATCGAATTGAGAAGCGACCCACACACCTTCCACGCCAACATAGTTTGTAGAACCGTGTTGAACGGTATCGGACACAGCCTGCCCGAACCAAACGAGCGCTCCAATGGCTGTGCAAGTCGTTTGAACTTGTCCAAACCTCATTCCGCCAGACTTAGTCTGAGGATCGGAAGGGCAAAGGAACATTGGCATATTGTACTGGGCAAATTCCCAATCCCCAATCGCTCTAGGATCTGTCCACCATGGAGTGCCATCGGTCACTTTATAGACCCCTACCGTGGCACCGGACTTCGAATGATCCTTAGGTCCTTTGGACCGGACAAAGTTGTTATACAGCGCAGATTGCTCCATGTACGGCATCAACTGTACCAGCAGGCTGTACGCAGGAGCTTGGCTAATTCCGATCCCGGTCGATCCGCCAGCAAACTGAGCGTTGACTGCGTCTTCCCATTCACCAATCATTCCGAGTGGCAACGACTTGAAAGTCGATTCGAAATTGTGGTTTGCCAATCCCAATTGCTTGAGGTTGTTTGTGCACTGCATGCGCCGCGCGGCTTCGCGAGCTGCTTGCACCGCGGGTAGCAACAGACCAACCAAAATTCCAATAATCGCGATTACGACCAATAACTCGACGAGCGTAAAGCCCGCGCGTGCACTTCGCACACTCATTCTTCTCGACATGTTAATCTCCTACAAGAATCAATTAAAAAAGTTCCCACGATGGGGTAAGGTAAAAAATATCCACCTAATCACCAATCTCGCTTCTATTGTTCAGAGTCTGAGCAGTTTTTTCAACTCCTTTGTCTCCAAAAACCTAAAGAAAATATTGATGTACTAGTTAAGACAGGGGGAAGGTAGTGGCAAGCATGCACCTTTTTTGCATATATAGCGAGCACTAGTCGTCACAACCGCAACAAAAATCAGCAAACCCCTACAGCGGATGAGCGACGTTGTGAATGAGGAAGAAATGGGGCTTTGGTGCTGGGAAGAGGTCGGCGCAGAATTCGGGGTCGCGAATGCTGCGACAGTTGAGGCAAATGTTCGCCACTCAAACAAGGTCGCCTTCGGAATCGAAGGCTAACGGTGTAAGCTCGCGTAAGATCTTTAAATCAGGGCGCTTGAGCGCCGCTCCCCAATACGCTTCGCTGCACTCCACTTCTTCTAAATGCAGGGTATCAGGGATCCGCTGAATCGGAACTCGGTCGGCTTCGATATAGCCAGCTAATTGGCAACCGATTCGGAGCGCTTCCAGGTCAGAAGGGAAATCCAGTGGAATCATGGCGGCGGTGATATGGCCCGCTGTAATACAATTCATTCGCATCAGTTGCATATCCATCTCATCAACGACTCGTCGATGACACATCTCCGCCACTCCTAGGCCGGTTGCATTCCCGTGAGTCGCCTCAGTGAGACCGCGCACATAAATATGGTGGATGAAGGGCAATTCGTTCGGCGACCCATGGTCATTGAGCTTACGACCAATGACATTCGTATCCATCCCCGTTCCGGAAATATCTTTGCCAATGCGATCCACAACAAGCAGTTCGGCGTGATCAAACGGAAGGCATGGCATCCACTGCTTGACTTGACGCAGCAGAGCTGGTTCGCGGGACTCTATCTCGTCGGGGCGAACCGCCACCAACTGAGCCGTTTCCTCGTATGCATTTTCTAGAATTGCCAAACCGCCAACGATGCCACAGCATTCAATTACCGTTCGCGAGACTGAACGAACAATCTGGTCAAACGAGTAGTTCATGATTACGCGATGATAAACTTCCGCACCCTTCTGTTTGCCGAGTCCGATGAGCATCATTTTCATCAGACCGCTTTCGATGTCGCCGGTGAACCGTGTATGGGGCTTGATGCGGTTAAGTACGAACACATGATCCGCGAGACTTGCTTCACGGTCGAAATAAACTGGAAACCCCTCAGTGGCTTGGCAGACTTCGATGACTTCCATTGAACTGCGGATAGGGCAACCCATGAGCGGTTCTGTCACGCCGTAGCTGGACAAGACCAACGATTGACCTTCGGCAGTGGCGCCACCATGGCTGCCCATAGCCGGAATGATGAAAGGAAGCGCGCCGAGTCGCGCGAAGTAATCGACACATAGTTTAGCGATAGTGGCGATATTGGCGATACCGCGACTGCCTACTGTGATGGCGACCGTTTGACCAGGAGTAATGCGATGTTCGAGACCTATGCTACTCAGTTGACGCTGGACTTCACTGGTGAGGTCGCTGATTCGAGGACGAGCGAACGACTGACCGACGCGAAAAAATCTTGGTAACAACGTCATAATGGCTTAATGATCATCCCCAAAAAGTTGAAATCCCCGCGGAGGTCGTCCGTTGTTTTTCGCAGACTTGTTACCGTTGCTGGCGTACCGAAAAACCGGTTGGGGAGGGCGTTCGTTTGCAGTGGACGCAAATACAATGTCCGTCGCGCCGAATCTCACCGTGATTGTATGCTTCACCGGATTGGCGGCGACGGCGATTTGTCCTAGATTCGCCGTAAGTCCGAGCGAATGAGCTGGGATCGCATCATTGGCGAACGCTAGGCTGGCATCTCGGAGGTCTACCAGAACCAAACCGAGCGTTGTGTCAGCACTTGCATTTGGGTTCATCGGAGCTCGAAAAGCCACTAGAAATGGAGTGTTCCGAGGTTGGATTTTGGGAACGAAATACCCAGTAAGTTTGGCGGGCTGCTTCCACAGTTGACCACCGTCGAGAGCATTCAATCCATAGACCAAGCCCGCAGCGAGCGCATGATTGCTAAGCGTATTCGGAGCTGTGACGGCTGCATTTCCACTTTCTCGCCAATCCTTTTTGTCATAGGTGAAAACAACCAAGCGGTCATCAAATCGCATCGTTTCGATTTCATCGAGGTTGTTAGACCGGGCGACATCATGCGATGTGTACAATCGCTTTTCCATATCAAAGTAATGTAACTTGCCCGTCTTGGCTGCCGTCGGTTCGAGTGCCACAATGTATCGCTCGTCAGTCAAGGTAGCTCGCGAACGCGGGGCCAGTTCAAGCTGCTGTACATCTTCGCCGGTAAACGCATTCCACACGCGAATCGTCGATGGATTGTCAGCGTCTTCAGCCAGACCTGCACCGACTTTTTTCGAAAGTCCCATTTTGAAATCAACCATTAGCGGGCCATGCGAGAACCAATGTCCCCAATCCCCTTTGAAATTCATCCTACGTAACTCTTGACCGTCGCGACAATCCAAAATCTGAATAATACCCGTGCTCGGTTCGACCACTGCTACTTCAACACCTTCGGCCGCGAAACGGGTCTGATCGCTAAAGCCATCGCGACTCCAAACCACCGCGCCGCTTAGAGAATCCAACATGGACACGACCGTTGCAGTCTGAACAACCACGCCTGTCGGCGTGAGGGGACCGACGACGGATAAACGCGGCCCTACCGTTCGCTTTAAAGTAGAAAACCCAAGAGGTGTTCGAGCTAATTCGATGCGAGCTTGAATAGCTTCGCGAAACGGTGACGCAGCTGGCGAAGTCAACGAGTGACGCCATAGAACTGAATCCAAATCACCCGAATTGCGATAAAAATCCAGTGCAAGCAACTCAGATGCCGTTTCAACTAAGAGCAATCCGCCATCTATTTGACAGCGCGCAAAGTCATCATTCCCGTCGCCAGTCGCTCGATCAACGTTTAGCATCCGAACGGTTTGCCCTAGTTCATTGCCAACAATGACTGTCGAATGGAACTTACGAACGCTTAAGCGTGGGCGTCCATACCGTTGCTGTCGACCTTCAAGTGGCGGCGCTCCACTGCGTTGAAGCGTATCGAGTTCATTGAGGCGATCACCTGGCTCCCCTTTTTTATACTCCACATCGCCAGCAGGCCAGTTGGGTTTCAAGTTCTGCATACTTTTCAGTAAGCTCTCCTCTGGAACTGCACTGAGTGCAGAATCAGATGGATTGAATCCATTTAGAGTTGGGCCGCGGACATCAAGTTTGTTGCCATCAGGCGAATACGAGCCAAACGGGCCCAGTCGGTACCAATCCTCGATCGGATAGTCAAAAAGCAACTCGGCCGCTTGCGTCTTCATGTTGTTGTCTGAGCCGAGCAACGCTGGCTGAATCGTACGTTCAGCGGCAGTTAGGTCTTCATCAATCAATTCCCTCGCCACCAAATAGACGGCCGGAGCGGCATCAGGCAACCATGCGAAGTAGCGTAGTAGTTGGCGCCTCGTCGTTAACATTGAGCTCGAAACCGAATCCAGCTCACGTAAAATCGCAGCCCGCATTTTCGCTTGTTCGTCTTGTGAAGCGCTCGAGTATGTTCGGGCAAGCAACGTTGCGATCCAGGTGTCGGAATCCACTTCGTAGCCTTGCGAGATTGTTAGCATGTCCCGACGGCGTTGCTGAATTGGGAAGTTCTCTGAAAGCCTGGCTTTCATAAGTTCTAGCAAGCGGGCAAAAGCAGCGTAGTGAAGCTTGTTGCGTACATTTCCAAGCGCTACGCTTTGCAAATAACGAAATCGCTGTTCGCTCAATTCGAAAATCTTGTCGTACTTTTGCGCAATTGCTTGATACTTATCAAAATCGGACTCGATCGCCTTGAGAAGTGTTTCTACCAAAAGAAAGCGTGTGTCCGCGTTCTCAGGAGCGATGTTGAACGATTTCGCCAGCATGTCCACGGCGTCGGACACATTACCGGCTGCGAGCGTGACTTGCGAGCGTTGATTCAACGCCCATGGTTCATCAGGGTTGTTGTTTGTACGATCACGAATTTCGCGTTCAAGCGATTCACGAGTGTGAAAGACCGAGACGGCCGTTGGTGTTGCGGACAGCAGTTGTTCTTTGTACGCGAACAGATTACCAAGAGGTGTGTTTACTGTAGCTGTGTCGAGCACCTTTCCGGTAGTTGAGTCAACTTTCATCAGTTGCTGATTCGATAGTGGTATTAACACGCTCGAGCCGAGCCATAGTCCTTTGCCTGCCGATGTTTGTCCCTTCGGGAACGGCAGGTGCCAAGCCATTTTCTTTCCGTCCAATTGGTATGCATAAATCTCCGTGTTGCCTGCCATCACGACACACGTGTCATTGACCCCCAGCACATAGCGGCCGTTAATTCGGCGTTCTCCCTCCGATCGCCATTTGCTTTCGCCAGTCAGAATGTCTAAACACAGCAACAGCTGCGAATCCGGTGGAGTAATTAAGGCGACTCCATGATGGGCGATCACAGACGGTTCGGCCCAGCGTTCCTCTAGTGGATCGTAGTTGTCTTCAGGTTGAAATCCGCCTCCAAGCGCATTGTTGATATTGGGTCGATTGGAAGCATAAGTTTTTGCCCAACGTAAATTACGAGATTGCATGTCAACCGCTACGATCGCGCCGTAACCCGTTGGGCAGACAACTATTCCATCCGAGATGGTAGGGGACAAAGCCATCGCCCGGCGACCGGAATCTTGCTGGGAAGAAGTTCCTTGTGTTTGTAACAACTGCTGTTGCCAAATCAGCTTTCCCGTCTCCGGATCGAGTACGACCAATCGAGTCTCGCCGTTGATCTCAAGCAAGCTATAGAGTTGATCTTGAAACGCCAGTGGAGGGCCAAGAAAGTAGGCTCCGGCGAGTTTCGGTTCAGCATTTCCGTTTTCGCCGCCAATTCGCCAAAGTATCGAGCCCTCTTTGGCCAAACCGACCCCTTCTAAATAATTGGTGGTCGACGCGAACGGGCGCGCAAAGTTGAAAATTGCGCTCGAGTTAATCGGCTGTTCGTCGGTCGTGCTAACAAAATAGAACCTCTGGCTGTCGCAGCTAAAATTGCCGAATGCAGAGCTTCCCCAGACGCGGTTCTTTAGCTCCAACGAAACCGAGTCGCTGTTATTGGTCGAGCCACCGAGAAAGCCATTGTTCAGATCGACAGGGGCATTATGAAAATAGAAACGCCATTTTAAACGACCTGTAGCGAAATCGCGTGCGAAAACCGCGTTGTCTGTGGTCTTCATCATGACCAGATCGTCCACTATGCGCAGTTCGAACTTCGGCAAGATCACTTTCCCGAGCTTCTTTGCTTCGGTGGCCACAATACTAATTGCCTGCTCTTCCTTGGAGCTGCCATGGATCCGTTCGATCCACCGTGGATTGGGAAGCGGCATACCGACTGTGCTGGCGGCGTTCCGCGTTTGCGTACCCCCAGTCGTCATCCACGCATCGACCACAATATTGTCGATGAGCGGCGATTGGTTTGAAAGCTCATCGACTAACGTTGGCCAGTCCGGTTTCGAATCCATGCGAATCGCGCGACCATTGATCTTGATTTCTTCACTAGCGAAATCTCGTTCGGCTCTTTTTAACAATGCAGCGGCAACGTCTTTGCGTCCCGCTTGTCGCATTGCCACCGCCGTCGCCGTCGCTAATTGAACACCAAATCGCTGACGTGCCGCCGGGTAGTCAAGCATCGCTTGCATGAGGCTGGCCGCAGCCAGCGGGTAGCCCGAAGCCAATTTGTACTGAGCCAGCAAAATAAGTGCGTCGTAGCCAGCTTCGGTATGTGGATACTTACGAGCGACCACCGCCACGGAATCAAAGCTGCGCGCCGCGACGGCCGCATCTAACGCTTGACGGGCCGCCACGCCAAACTGAATCTCCAGTGAACGGCGCCCCTCTTCCGGCAAATTGCTGAGCAATCGCAGGGCTTCACCCTTAATGCTCTTAACATAATAACCAGGTTTTGATTTTGCGATAAAGTAATCTTGCCCAAGCAAATCGTCTTCGGCATCGCCGGTCTCTCCCAAGAGCGCCGCCAATGCAGTGATGCCTTCAGAATATCGGCTTTCGGCAATTGCCTGCTTTCCCTCGTCGAGCAATCGCTGCAATTCGCGAGGTGCCAACAGGAAAAGGTCTTCGTCTGATTGAGGCCCGCCAACTTTAAACAGTTGGGCTTGCACGGACTGCGGCGCGAAGACGATCGCAGTAAACGCAAACGTGGCCGCCAACCAAATTAATGGTCTGCGTGACATCCAGTAGCCTCTTGAGCGAGTAGAATCCATGCTAGTACCAGCAGTTTTCACACAGTGAGCAGTTTTCACACAGTGAGCCATGAGGCGTGATCCTTCGAAAGTTCAAACAAGGCTTCCCTCTCCGCCAATTTACCAGCTTACACCCTATCCAGGCAACTCCGCTGCCACTGTACCGCGACACACTAAGGAGACTGTGGGCGAGTGCGGCGCAAGCGATGCTGTTTTTCGGGCCGGGTAAGAAATCCCCAGTCGAGCGATTCGTCCTGTTCATATTGTTTACCCAAAGTCACGGCCGTGGCAGCTTTGGAAAGTTCAAATCCTAGATAAAACGCATGACTGGCATCAATTGTGGGGCCGAGGTGACTCGCGAGCAGTTGTTGCATCACGTCGAAAGGGTCGCTGCCGCTCAGATTCAAACCCGCCGATACAAGGTGAATCAAGTCATCTTGCGCAAAAATCCGCAAGTTGTGATCTCGAATCGTCCGCGAAAGCTCGCTGAACATCTCATTTGGGAAGCGTTTCAATTTTTCATCGCGTAGCAGAACCAGTTGCGATTGAATGTGCTTGGGGGGAATGCGATTCCGGACAGCGTAATGAACCATTCGCCGCGCAAGATCGCATTCACGTACCGAACTCCGCGCCCAATTGATGACTTGCGTCGTCAGAACACTGTTGATCTGCAGCTCTTCGCAAAAACCAAGTAACACGACATTGATGGCAGCGGAATCAGCATCGGTCAGCTCAGTTATGTTTCCGATACCCATCATCATCGACACATCCGGATACTGTTCACGATACGCAACGTAGCGCATGAGACTTTGTGCGAAACCACATCCGATCGGTTCGAGGATTGGGTCGATTCGAAATGGAACACCGTGTGTCGACAAAAAATCGATTGTTTTTTGGAAATTTTTTTTATCGTCTGGAGTGTCCGGTATTGCGACCACTTCACGACCCCAATCACATGCCGCATGCATGTTGTGACTATTCACCGACAGAACTAATTCGCTCCCCGCTGCGCACGCATCGATCACTTCGCTAACGTCAAACGAATCGATGGAAACTCGTAGACCAATATCGCACAAACGTTTCACAGCTTCGCCAACTTGCATCCAGCGATTACCTGGATTGCAACCGATATCAATCACGTCCGCACCATCGCTTCGCGATTGCTGGGCGAGACCAACAATGTCTTCCATAGCCATCCGCGGTGCATGGTTTATCTCTGCGATAATTTCGATTCGATAGTCGTTCAGTGTTTCATCAAATTGCCGTTGTTTCCCAAAGAAATCGGGTAAATCGCGTATGTCGCGGGGGCCGCTGTCAACTTTCATATTGAGTTGCAGCGCGATCTCTTTCGTCCCTTCCTTTAAGTATCCAGGGACGATCACACGAGTCGCATTGGCTGGTACTGCAATGTGGCGAAGCAACCACTTCGGTGTCATCAATGCCGCGACCGTAATAGGCAAAACATCAATCGAGTAACTGAAGCCAACTGCACTTGCAACTTGCTCAACGATCGAACGAACGGCATGTTCAGCCAATCGGCCAGTAACGAAATGAATGTGCTCGCGCGATGCATTGTTGGCAGTGGTTACGGATGTCATATGAGTTGTACGATCGTATCACGCGTGAACGTGAAATTGAAAAAAGAAATGCACAAAATCTGCGAATCCATCTTGACCCAAATCATAGCTACACTAAAAAGATTTGTTAGCGAGGAGTCCTAAGAGAGCAACTATCGTCCTTGTTGTTTTCGTGGCCGGGATTCCTCGCTTTTTTTATGCGCTCATTTTAACTTGAATATTGCGTTTAACGCATCGTAGAAGATCGACCGACGCAATCATGGCTGACGAAGCTTCACCAGAATCAACGCCGCTCTCGATCCTCCATGAAGAATCACATTTTATGGTGCTCGACAAACCAGTTGGCTTGTTCACCCAAGCTTCGCTGGGCATCGAAAGTGTCCAAACTCGACTGATCGAGCAAATTAAGCAACGCGATCAACATGCAGGTGTCCCATTCGTTGGTCTGCCCCACCGCTTAGACCGCGGTACCTCCGGCGTCATCCTAATTGCTCGCAACCAGCGCGCTTTGTCGCGTTTCGGTGAGCAGTTTCACAGCCGGAAGATTGGAAAGTATTACTTTGCCGCAGTCGTTGGCGAGTTTTCCACTGATTCCGAGAACGCATCGTGTGAGTGGTCCGACTACGTACGCAAAGTCACTGACCAACCGCTAGCAGAGATCTGTGACGCAGCCGCCGAAGGCGCTAAATTAGCTCAGTTGACCGCAAAACCGCTCGCTTCAGCTGGCGGAGTAACGCTACTGCTCATCAAGCTGCATACCGGTCGCATGCATCAAATTCGCATTCAAGCGGCCAGTCGGGGGATGCGAATACTTGGTGATTTGACTTACGGCGGCCCAGAATTTTTCGACATTCAAGATGATGTCGGCACAGAAGCAACAGACGACGCTGACGTCGGCGAGGGAGAGTTGGCTTTAATGGCACTGCACGCACTCAGATTGGAGATTCGCCATCCACAAACTGCCAAGCAGATGGCTTTCACCGCATCACCGCCCGCAAGTTGGGATAACTTGCCTCGTGAACTACGCGTTGCCCTAGCAGAATGCGTTGACCGCAGTCGCCAGGAACATAGCATCGCCTGGGGAGTACAATGACCTGGGAAACAAAATGAACAGTATCTTGATCGTTGGCTGCGGCTTTGTCGGCAACGAACTCGTTCGACGGTGCCGCACAACGAGCCAACACAATCAACCGCTGGCGGATGAACCCCGTTTAAGCCAACGTCAAGTGTTCGCGTTGACTCGCACGGACGTGCGAAGCAATGCGTTACGGACCGCAGGGGCGATCCCAGTCATCGGTCATTGGCACAATCTGGCAACGTTGACCTCATTGCCAACCGTCGACACGGTCCTCGTCTCGGTGCCTCATCGTGAGGACTCAGGTCTAGGAATTGAGTCGCACGTTGTCGGCCTCAAGAATCTTTTGCAATCTCAGAAGTCGGTTCGCAAGTTGATTTATCTGAGCACTACGGGCGTTTACGGGGACGCCCACGATGAAGTGAACGAACGGACACCGACGCAGCCGACTCGCATAGGACCCCAAATCGCAGTGGCTGCCGAACAGTGGCTCGCCGAGCGTTTCCAAGCGCCGCAGCTCGCCATCATTCGACTAGCTGGCATCTACGGTCCCGGTCGCATTCCGCTAGCTGAAAAACTGAGATCGGGTGAGACCCTGCAAGTTCCTCAAGCAGGTTGGTTGAATCTAGTTCACGTCTCAGACATCGCGGCCATGTTACTGCGAGTCAGCGATCAAGATTTGAAACAGTCGTTGTATGTCTTCTCCGACGGCCACCCAGTACCGCGAATGGATTTTTATCAAGAGCTCGCGAAACTCTGTGGCGTGAATGAACCCCAATTCGCCCCGCCAGATCCAAACGCTACTCGGTCGCAGCGAGCCGGAAAGAAACGCGTCAACCCACAACGCTTGATCGATGAGTTGAATCTAACTTTGGAGTATGAAAGCTACAAAGAAGGGCTCGCTGGTAGTTTGTCGTAGCTTGGGACCATCTGTCCCGAGCGAATTGTTTTCAAAGGGAATGGCTAACGCGATCGTCGGAAGCCAAAGGGGAAAGACTTGAGAGCGACACACCAAAAACGAAAAGCTGACTGTTTCCATATTTAAATCAACGAAACTAGTCCCTTATTCCATCCGTGGGACCACTATGCCATCCGTGGGAAAAGAAATGTGCGTTCACGCACGGATGGCATAGCGGTCCCACGGATAAATGCATCAAGGCGAATTGCGGAGTTGGAATTACCCAGGATGTCGTCCAGAATTTTCGATAAGGACCAGTACTCTGAAGGGAACGGTCGCCGCAGGCTCCGCAACTGTCTACAGATTTCGCATTTCAGTGTACAATTGGCAAACCCTACAACGTCCATGACAACCACTGAAAACCCCACGCGAAAGCCCTCCGATGAAACGAATCTCTCCATTCGTTGCGTTTGTCTGTGCGACTGCTTTTCTATTCATAACTTCCGACTTCGCTTCCGCGCAATGGAAACCGGCTGCGACGCGACTGATGACCGAATGGGGCAGAGCGATCAATCCGCAAGCCGTTTGGACCGAATATCCTCGTCCGCAATTTGAACGAAGTAACTGGACAAATCTCAATGGCCTATGGTCTTACGCAATCACTGCGAAAGACGCTGTGAAACCTACGAAGTGGGACGGCCAGTTGTTGGTCCCGTTCGCCCCAGAAGCCCCGTTATCAGGCGTTGGACGATTAGTCGAACCAAGCGAGGCGCTATGGTACCGTCGATCGTTTGCTTCCGCCAAAACGGGCGGGCTGCAGTCATTGTTGAACTTTGAAGCGGTCGACTACGATGCCACCGTTTGGGTCAATGGTCAACAAGTGGGTTCGCATCGCGGAGGTCATACACCTTTCGAATTGGACATAACCGAAGCACTAGTCGACGGCGAAAATGAACTGATCGTTCGCGTGCTCGATGCAACGGAAGGTTATCAATTGCACGGCAAACAAAAACTTCGCAACGAAGGGATCTGGTACACACGCGTCACCGGAATATGGCAAACGGTCTGGATGGAGCAAGTTCCAGCGACCCATTTGCGAGATCTCAACTACGCTTGCGATATCGACAAAGGTTCAATCACTGTCACGCCTGAATACTCTAGGCCGGACGCAAGTGCAAAGATCCATGTAACTGCCTCCCTCAAAGGCCAGGAGGTCGGTAAGGGCGAAGGCAATGGTCCGGTGACGATCGTCATCAACAACGCCCAGCTCTGGAGCCCAGATGTACCGAATTTGTATGATCTCAAAGTTGAGTTGCTGAATGCAAGCGGCGCTGTTGTCGATTCAATTAAGGCCTACACCGCGTTGCGGCTCTTTGGCAAGTCGAAGAACGAGCAAGGTCATTGGCAACTGACGCTGAACAAAAAGCCTATTTTTCAATGGGGTCCGCTCGATCAAGGTTGGTGGCCAGACGGATTGCTCACTCCTCCTTCAGACACTGCGATGCGATCGGATATCGAATTTTTGAAGGCCTGCGGATTCAACATGATTCGCAAACATATCAAAGTTGAACCACGCCGTTACTACCATCATTGCGATACCCTCGGGATGATCATGTGGCAAGATCAAGTGAGCAATGGCTACGGAAAGAATCGCGATCAGGAATCCACCAGTCCCAAGTGGACCCGTATGGCTCCGAATCCAACGGACGCGAAATGGCCTGATGAAGCTCATCAACAATGGTTAACCGAATACCAGCGTATGGTGGAGCACTTGCGCGATGCCCCTTGCATAGGAGTCTGGATTCCATTTAATGAAGCTTGGGGGCAGCACCTAACGCTGGAAGTTGGCAAGCTGGCCGCCGAAATCGATCCAACACGACTGATCAATATCGCAAGCGGCGGAAACTTCTGGCCAGTGGGCGACATTGCCGATCATCACGAGTATCCCCATCCTGCATTTCCAACCAAGGACAAACGCTTTGATGATTACGTCAAAGTGGTCGGCGAATTCGGTGGCCACGGTTGGCCAGTGAAAGACCATCTGTGGAGAACTGACGCAAACAACTGGGGTTACGGCGGCCTGCCAAAGTCGATTGAGGAGTGGCAAGGACGTTATCAAACGTCGATCGGAGTGCTCGCCGCACTTCGCGCCGAAGGAATCGCAGCGGGTATTTACACGCAAACGACCGACGTTGAAGGAGAGGTCAACGGTCTGCTGACCTACGATCGTTTGAAGAAAGCTGACACAGCTTGGCTGAAGAAACAATCAGACACCCTGCTGGCTGCTCCAACCGTCTTGACTGACCGGCGGGATGTAGTCGCTAGTGCGGAAAACGGGACGCAAAATTGGCAATACACGACTTCGGCTCCGGTCGAAAAGTGGATGCAGCCTGAGTTCGACGCATCTGCATGGAAGACAGGTCAAGCTGGCTTTGGAGCCGGCAGTCCGCCACCGCCAGGCGCACCCATTCAAACCGCTTGGACAACGCCAGAGATTTGGGTTCGTCGAACGTTTGACTTGACCGACGTCCCAGCAGACCAAGTGTACTTGAGATTGTACCACGACGAAGATTGTATCGTTTACATCAACGGCACCGAAGTCGCGCGTTTCAGCGGTTACTCGACGAATTACGTCAACCTCTCGCTCGCGTCGCACGGCAATCTGGTGAAAGGCAAAAACGTGATTGGCGTTTATTGCAAACAAACCGGCGGTGGTCAGTTCATCGACGCCGGTGTGTTCACTGCGAAGTAGTGCATATAGACGGCAGCATGGATACACAGGATAAACAAAATGAGAAATTAAGATCCTGTACATCCTGCCCATCCATGTTATTGTTCCGAACTCGAAGCTTGCGGAGAATGGTGAATACAACCTCCGCGGGGAACGATGCGGGATTTCTAATTTCGAGCGTGCGTAACCGGCGTTCCGCGAGTCTAAACCGCGAAAATGGTTGACCGGTTTTTCGGAGCGCGGGCGTCCCCGCCGGCTGAACCCGTGAGTTGACTCGAATACACAAACGAATTCGT
>JANNNN010000215.1:0-8440 GCA_031398555.1 Planctomycetia bacterium
TGCGTCCGGTTTCTCACGAAACCAGCTACCTGCAAGAGTCGGGCGACTAACTGGCTGATCTAAAATCCATTGGTTTGGTGGAAGCGGAACAGAATCATGTTTCGGAAGTCGTTTTAAGATCCAATTTTGCCACGACTGAATTACCGATTTGTGCTGAGCGCAGTTATGGCTCGGCGGAGATTGCATCGTCATTAGATGCGGTTCATAAAGTTCCAAAATCTCAGGGACGACATCGCGAATTTGGATTACGGGATGAATCGTCGTCGAACTAGAAACTCGCATTTCAATTTGAACAATGCGTCCGACCCAAAGCGTTCCGGTAGAGTCGCTGCTGCCATTAACACGACGTTCAAACTTTAACTTCGGCAAGTCAAAATGCACGCGAACTTGAAACCGAAACCACTCGACAAGCACCCACGCAAAGACGCTCAATGAGAGCAGTGACAACGTTTCCTGACCTCGCAGGATGCCGCCGAACAGCCCCACTAGCCCGACGAACATCAGCCATCGAGCGCGGTTGGTCATATAACTGAAGCCTTAAGGGGCGGATCTTTTAGCACGGGCACCGACTGGACCAACTGTTGCACAACGGCTTCGACGGTCTTCCCATCCATTTCCGATTCGGGCTTCAGAATCAACCGATGACCAAGCACAAGCAATGCGACAGCTTGAATGTCTTCGTGTGTTAGAAAAGATCGGCCTTGCAACAACGCATTCGCTCGCCCCGCCTTCATCAAATTGATCGCGGCACGCGGACTAGCCCCTAGAACTAAATCGCCATGCAATCGACTCTGTCGCACAAGATCGATGATGTATCCTTTGAGTTCCGGCGAACAGTACACTTCGTCGATCTGTCGCTGAATGTCGACAATCTCGCTGGCGTTCGTAACAGCAGTCAGTTTGGCTGGCGGTCGACTGTGGAGGTCCAGCATGTTGATCTCTTGCAAACGATCGGGGTACCCCACCTGCACTCGGAACAGGAAACGATCGAGCTGTGCTTCTGGCAAACGATAGACACCTTCCTGCTCAATCGGATTCTGAGTCGCAAGGACCATGAAAGGTTCCGGCAGCAACAGGGTCTTGCCTTCAATGGTCACTTGGTGCTCTTGCATCGCCTCCAGCAGCGACGATTGCGTGCGGGCCGGTGCTCGATTCAATTCATCAGCTAGCAGCAGTTGGCAAAATACCGGACCTTTGCGCATTACAAAATCGCTCGTCTGGCGATCTAAAACTTGAGTCCCCGTCACATCGCTTGGCAATAGGTCAGGAGTAAACTGAATGCGTTCGAAGTCGATCCCCATGACGGTCGAAAACGTTCGGCACAAAGTGGTCTTGGCTGTGCCCGGAACACCTTCAAGCAACACGTGCCCGCCGGCGATTAGGGCCATCAAAAGTTGATCCGTGATTGCGTCTAGCCCCACCACTACTTGGCCGACTGACTGTTGAGTTTTGATGCGCAGGTCACGAACACGCTGAGCAAGTTGGCTGAGATTTGAAGTTGACGACACTAAGCAATTTTTCAGGCTAAAGAGTAATGAAGAGGTTCAAATATCATACTGCAACGAGCGGCCGTGAACGGTGTTTACTTCGGAGTTTGCTGATCGAGTTCCCCAAAAGCTGAAATTCTTGACTGGTCATTCTCGCATGACAACCACGACATGCGATGTCGATGATCTTCATCAGCTCATGTTGCTCCATTTTGGTCAGGATTGCACTGACGGGAAGTGGCCTATTCGAGTATAACCCTTTGGGAACGGCCGGATGCGGTGACTGTCTACTGGACATCAGTTCCGCCAGATATTTCTGCCAATCCGCTGTGTGCCTCGAACCGGTCAGTTCCCAACAAAAATCTCGAGCCAAGAAGCCCGCCGAGTTGCGAAAGTCATCGGCAAGACTGCTAGCATGTTCTCGCATTTCGTAAGCGGATCGCATCCTTCGTGGAGCAAGGAACATCGCTTGCAATGTTCCACTGGCCAGCAGTGCCCAGATGATCGCCAGGAGAACTAAAATAGCCACGATGTACAAGATTGCTCGAAAGTAACGCGAGGGCTGAACCCCGCGTGGTCGTTGCCTGAGCGCTTCATTCAGTACATTTGACTCGGCAACTTCCTTAGCGATCGCATTGGCTAATCTCAGAGCCTTCTTCAGCTCAGGTTCAGGCACAGGAGGGTCCTGTGGCGGTTCATCCCTATTTCGCGTCATGTCGACTCGATTTCGATAGCTGTCCATGACTTGTCCGTCGGCGAAAAATACGAGTTGCGTTTTCCTTCCTCCACTGCACAGCATCTCACTGACACGAATCGCCGCAATAGCATTGTAGCCATGCCACATCATCCCATTGCTAAACAACCCCGCGTCGGCTGACATGATCGCTATCCCATCCTCTTTCGCCCATCGCCCAATTGCTAACACCGCGCCATTTCGACTTGCTACAGGCCGACTATCGACAGGAAACGAGGCTAGCACGTCCCACTTCAGCCAACTAACACTTTCCGGTATGAACCACCCCGATCGATTGGTGACAATGTGAGAGACGCCTGAGAGATTCTCAAATTCCGGATTGGGTACAATTTTCAAACAATCCGAAAAACCCTGATACTGGTCGCTCGGGTTGAAGGACGTTACCGGTCCTCTCGAAAAGTGACCAATACCGGTCAATGGAATTGAATTATCTGACGCCAGCAGCAATGCACCACCGTCCAATACGAATCCAATCAGTCGTTCCCAATTATTAGCTGATATCGCTGGCTGGGCTCCCGTGATGACGATCACCGATTGCTTTGGCGAACGGTAGGCGTCCTCCATGGTGCCGCTAATTTGCAGTCCGCGGTCTTCGAGCAACATTTGCAGCAAGTCAAATCCGAAATGCCCGTTCGCCTCCGTTCGGTCGCCTGGTCGCTCCTGTGCTCCACTATTCGATTGTGCTTTGGCGGGCTTTGCTTCAATGGGCATTGCGAACAAACCGCTGCTCACGAAGAGCGTGTACAGAGCTATAATCGTTTTGCAATTCGGATTACCCAACATTGGCGACTCATTACCGACTAGAAATAACTTTGCACCTAGGCGATCTCAACCACTATGTGCAGCACATTGCTTCAGCGCCGATTGCACGCGTTCAATGTCTTCCGAACTGAGCGTTACGTCTGGAGGCAAGTAGCGAGCGTGTTCGTAGACGCTCGCCAAGTCCGTGATTACGGATCGCAATTGTGGCGTTGCTTCTGTCAGCCGCAATGCGGCGTAGCGATGAGTCCACCAGTTAGCAACCGGCTGTGCCCGACGCAGCACGAAACGATGGAACGCTCGAACAACGTCGGCTCGCGTTCGAATGCCTTCAGTGAGGATCACTTTGGCCAGTTCAGCGTCGGCCTCTTTGGCTGCGGCCGCTAGAACGATCCGCTTTCGGGCGAGCAAAAAGAACATTGTTATTAACACTAAAATCAGACCAAGCAACAACCAAACTTGTCCACTCCCTGCAGAGCCCAAACCACTGAATTTTGGTAAGGTTGTGGAAACGCTTGGTGCAGTTGCCGTCGAACCGCCGCCAATCTCGTTCGGCGCCGTGCGGATCGCGCCCCAAAACTGTGCCGCCAAATCACGCAATCCAGACATCGTGGAGTTTGTGAGATTCTGGTTGCTTGAAGGTGTTACGCTCGGTTTGGGATCAGCCGCATTGCCTTTAGCTAGTTGTTGCGGATTTTGCGTCGTCGGTTTGTTTGGGGTCGCTTTATCTGGTGCAGGAGCTGAAGGTGGTACAGCTTTGTTTGCGGTCTTATCGTCTTTGGCTGGTGTGTTCGCACGCTTGTTGGTCGTCTGATTCCTGGCGGAATTCGCCTCCCCTTGCTCTTTCATTGTCTTTTCCACGATACTCTGCAAGGCGCGACCAAGTCCATGACGTTCAAGTTGTGTTTTAATATCAGCTTCTGGCATTAGAGATTTATTGGATCCAGTAGGCGACTGGTTTCGGTCTCTAGGGTCCACTACCCCCGTACTCGATGTTCGATCTGATGAATTCTGTGCGTTTCGTTTGACGCTCGAATCAGCCGATTGAGAACCAGGCAATGACCGTTTTGGATCATTGCCTGACGGGCTACGTGGCGACTCAAGTGGATTTGATTTTGGCGAATTTGATTGTGATCGAGTAGAATTTGCGGAAGTTGAACCGGACGATTCAGGCGGAAGTAGTGGTGCGTCACCTAGTGAATTGTTGCCAGCGCTGCCACCAGTTGGATTTTCCGCTGTTGCCTGTGAGGGCTGGTTGAGCCTCTCATCAGGTAGCGAAGACGACGGCTTGGGACTATTTCGTGAACTGCGGGGTGCCGCAGGATTTGACTGGCTGTTTGCCATGTTCGGATTCGTCGCTCGACTACTATTACTCGACTTTGACTTACTCTGACTTGGGCTACTGGAATTTCCGTTTCCAGAGTTGATCTCAGACGCATTCTTCTCTAACCCGCGCTGGCCCTCAATAGCCTTCAGTTTTTTGAACAATTCTTGCAAAGCTTCTATGCGTTCGGCGTCGGGACTGGCAGGCATCGGACGTACAAGGGCTTGTCCACTCTCGCTTTCGCTAGAAGACTTTTCTCCGCGAGGTCGATTCGGGGCCAGCGACTGTTCTTTAATTCCTTCGCCGGATATTTCACTGCTTGGCGTTTGACCACTACGCCCGGGATTACTCGACTCCAGATTCCCAGTTGCCGACCTGTTTCGTGATTGATCGCGAGGGACTGGATTGTTGAGAGCAGGGTTGTTAGGCGCTTGGTTGTTTAAAGCGGAGCCGGTTGATTGTTGGCCAGGCGTGGACTCTCGTGGCGGTTTTGGCTTAGGGCTCAAATTCGAGGACGCATCGGGCGTGGCCTGCGGACTCGCGGGTCGATTCTCGGCGGATCTTGCATTCGATCTGTCGCTGGGTTGGCGGCGCGGAAACGGGACGCCATCCGAATTCCGCGGAGTTCGATCTGTAGGGGGAGGAAGATTGCGGTCGCGCGCATACTGTTCCAGCAACTGTTGAGCTTGTTTGCGGAGAACTGGATCCGATAAGGCTTGGTCGATCCATTCCTTGGGGATGTTCTCGAGATTCGGTAGCTTGTCCTCACCGATCAGCTCCCGCATGCTTTCGAGTGCCTTCTCCATTTCCCGAAGCTGTTGTTCACTCAGTTTCGGCAGCGGTGAATCGCCAGCCTGTTCCCCAGAGTCACCTGAGATCATATCTCTTAGTTGCTGCAACAGTTGAGCCTGCGCGCTCAAATCTGTTCCGTCGCCTTGCGGTAGTGGCAACCAACGTTGGGTTGGACGATCTGCTTCGATGGGCAGAGGCGGCTGAGAAAATGCACTCAAGCTGCATAATAAGATGCAAGCTGCGAGCATCGTCATTAATTTTGCTAAGTGCATTGTTCGTACTGCTAACTTAAAGCGATTCGGGCAATGTGTAGACATACTTCACTTCGTCGGCGTTCAAGGCGCGGCGGAAGATCATTAACTCGTCAATATCTCCAATGTACTCGATGCCCAGCATGATCGCCGCTTTTTTCACATCCCAATTAAATTGTAGCGGTTGTTCAAGCGTTCCCTGCGATTGGCCGTTGATATACAAAGTGGACTTGCCGGGACGATTGTTGGAATCGTTGATGCCTGAAAAGGTGAACAAAACATGTGACCACGCTTCTCTAGAAAACGGCGGCTTTTTAACTGTAACCATCGGCCGCTTCTCGACCGGCCACGCCTCCCAAGTAATATTTTTGGGGTTCCAAAACTTCAAATCCGAGAATACGCCTAAACGAAAGTCTCGCGGCAAATCCTTGTCAAAGTCGACGAAAAACGCGCCGTTGTTCCAGGCAAACTGTGTAATCTGAAGGGGATCGCAGTAGCCAGGCTTCAAGTCGGCGTCGGGATTCAACCGCATCCACATCGATACCGTTCCGGACCAATCCTTGGGCTGGTAGTGCATTGCTTCGCCCGCATAGCAGATTACCGGCTTGGCCTTATCGGCGAATCGCAAGCAGTCACCGTACTTGCCCGCTCCTTTGGCAATCGTCACATTGGCTCGCGTGATACCTGGTTCCAATCGCTTTCGTTCAAGCGACTCGGCGGTGAAAACTCGCCCATCGCCTGTAGCTACTTTGGCATCCCCACCGCCATCGAAGCTAGCGTGAAAGTGCAACGCATCTTTCAATGACTTGCGATCGACCTGCGCTCGAACTGTGACAGGTAAGAAACACAAAGCCACCGCAATACTCGTGATGCAGTTCGAAACCATCTTCTGAGTTAACATCATGAATCACTTCCTTTACCAACAGGAGAAATGACTAATACCCACCAGCAGTCTGAAAATCATTCCGGCTGTCAAATTCCGAGTGCCTTTCCGGAGCCCGGTCAGAGAAACGAGTGTATTCTTTTTCCCACGTCAAATCGATTTCGCCGACGGGGCCGTTACGCTGCTTGGCGATAATAATTTCAGCTTGACCAGCATACTGCGAAGCGTCATCACCACGATGATAGTACTCCTCGCGGTGAACGAACATGACAACGTCAGCATCCTGCTCGATTGCACCCGATTCGCGAAGGTGACTCATGCGAGGCCGATGGTCTTTGCCTTCTTCAGCTTGACGATTTAGCTGCGCCAGGCAGAGCACGGGGACATAGGCCTCACGCGCGAGGCCTTTCAAACGGCGGGCAATCTTGGCAACTTGTTCCTGGCGAGGATCTTTGGGATTATCCGGCTCGATCAACTGCATGTAATCGATGACAATCAACCCAAGCCGCTTATCACGCTGTTTGATACGCCGGGCAACAGCTGCAATTTCGCTAACGGTACGACTGGGTGAATCGTCCACGTACAGCGGCGCGTTGCTAATTGCGATCGCTTTTTCGACCAACCGTTTGCGTTCTTCTTGCGTGATTGTGCCGGTTCGAAGTTTGCGGCTGTCGACGCGAGCGACCGAACAAAGCAAACGGTCGGCGAGTTCGACGCCGGACATTTCAAGGCTGACGAACAGCACCGGCGCGCGACTCTTCAAAGCCACATTCTCAGCGACGTTCATTGCAAATGCAGTTTTACCCATACTAGGTCGAGCCGCCAACACCACTAACTCGCCGTTATGAAAACCGCCACACATTTCGTCGTAGGTACGAAAATGGGTGTCGACCCCACCCACTGCAAACGCCCCTTTCATGCGGGCGTCGATACGCTCCATTGCAACGGTCAACAGGTCGCCAATCGACTCCGCCGACTGGCTACTGCGTTCGTCCTGAATTCGAAATACCCGCTGCTCCGCCTGGCTGACCAATTCTTTTGCCTCGAAGGCTTCATCGTAAGCGTCGCGCAAAATGCTCGTACTGGCTTCGATCAGTCGACGGTAAGTGCCTTTACTGCGAACGATGTCGGCATAGTAAAGCGCATGTGCCGCATTGGGCACCGCGTTGGCCAACTGTGCGAGATAAGCGCTTCCGCCAGTTGCTTCGTAATCGCCCATCGTTTTCAATCGATGGACCAATAGGGTGACGTCGATCTTCTGACCGATGTCGATCATGCCCATCATGTGATGATAGAGTTTTCGATTGGCGTCGTCGTAGAAATCGTCGGCCTTCAGCACCAAAGCCAAATCGTCGCAAACGTCCGGCATCAGCAATATGCTACCGAGCACTGCAATTTCAGCTGAAACGTCGCACGGCGGCGTGCGATCGAGAATGGGCTCCACCTTCTTGGGCTCGGATTTCCACTTTTTCCCGTCTTTTTTGCTATCCGTATATGACATTTCGATCCTTCCAGCTCAACCAAATTGTTCAGAAATGCATCCATTTTAGGACTAGTTCTCTATTCTAACCGATCGACGGCAACCGCTAAGCTGCCGCAGTAAATCTCTCGCAAAAAGAACTCTTACTTCAAGTCATCGATCACGCCGTTGGTGCCGGATTCAGCGGCTTTTAGTAGCTCCCACACTGCAAAAAAAACAGTCGAATCTAAGTAGTTGACGTTGCCAATTCGAGTTGTTAGCGTGACTGTTTTCCATCAATCATTCTTGAGGCGCACGCGATGATGCGACTTGAAGCAGAAGAAAAAAAATTTGGCGCAGTTGTCACCTCCGCAGCGCGCCCAAGGCTCGGTATGAACACCACTTCCGAAGGTGTGTTACGCGGTTCGTTAATGTTATTGTAAGGGCTTAATTTAGGTCACGACTTTTGGCTAAATGACGACTGTTTGCCACCCGCCCGCTTCACACACCCTACGAACAGTGCGTAGGGTGTGTGCAGTGCTCGCCTCAGCTTTGCTTGCCGCTTTAAGGCTTTCTTGGTAAATGGGGCCAAGGTTGCCGACGAAGCAACGAAGCGATCACGTAACACACCACCCCAGTCGACTTCGCTGCCGCATGAACACCACTTCCGAAGGTGTGTTACGCGGTTGATTAATGTTATTGTAAGGGCTTAATTTAGGTCACGACTTTTG
>JANNNN010000282.1:0-12713 GCA_031398555.1 Planctomycetia bacterium
GCATCCTCCAACCGTAGCCTTCCGCCCGTAGCCTAGGCATCCTGCACTGGTTCTGCACTGGTTTTTCCCCAAAATCTTCTCCGTCCCCTCTACAAACCTCTAAATCAATTCCATAAACTGCACAATCCAAACATTTAATTATATCTACCCAGGCTGGAAGCGCTGGAAGCCCAGGCTACTTCAATCCAATACAATACAAAAACTTGTCGGATCGCAGTAACAATTGGCTGCCAGCGACAGCGGGGCTGGCATTGAAAACGCTGTTGTCGGACAAGTCGCTGATTGATAGCAGTTCGAACTCGGGTTTGGCGGCTACGACAAATGTTTTCCCTTGGCGATTAACGTAATACAGTTTGTCATTTGCTAACAGTGCCGATGCATAAAATTGTCCGCCACGAGGCAACCGCTGTTCATAAACAACCTCTCCTGTCGCCGCATCCGCACAATAGGCGGTCTCGCGAGAATCATGGACCCAATAGATATGGCCATCCTTATAAACGGGTGACGAGACATTGGAGCCTTTCTGGCTTGTCCATAGTCGATGCGTTTTCGTTACGTCGCCGTGCCCGCCGGCCCGAACGGCCAACGAGGCTACCCCTGACCGTCCCCCTAAGCAATAGACGACGCCTTTGTCCGCCACCAAGCTGGGCACCATGTACCAGCTTATGTCGGTTTCGCATGACCACAGCGATTTACCTGATTGAGGATTGAATGCTTGGACGCTTCCTTGAGTCGCGATGACCAGTTCGTCGTCGCCGGATTCAGTTTGAACGATCAACGGCGTATTCCAAGCTTCACGGATTCCACTCGCTCGCCACAATTCGGCTCCGGTTTTGGCATGCAACGCTACCAATGATTCGCTTTCAACACTTGCGTTAATAAACAAGTGATCCTTATAAAGCACAGGTGAAGCCGCTGTGCCCCAGCCATTTGTTTTTGAACCGACATCAGCCTGCCACACTTCCTTGCCGTCATGGTCCAGTGCAAGCACGCCTGATTTGCCAAGAAATACGTAGACTCTGTCCGAGTCGACCACGACGCTGTTTGCAGCAAAACCATGATCGCGAATACGTTCCTCTTCGGGTAATTTAGCCGGAAACGATTTGTCCCAAATTATTTCTCCGTCTATCAGGCGCAAGGCGATCACGTGACGTTTGAGTTGCTGCAAATCGCCTGGGTCTTCACCCGGCACGAAGTATCCAGAGTACGCAGTGAGGTAAATACGATCTCGGAAGACAACCGGGCTCGAGGCACCAGCCCCTGGCAAAGGTTTCTTCCACACTAACCCCGCACTTTGACTCCATTGAGTCGGGAGAGTGTTCGCTTGCGAGATCCCCATTCCACTTGGTCCGCGAAAGTGCGGCCAATCGGTCGTGACCTGCTTGGCAGATTGCCCCAGGACATAACACGGATCAAGAATCATCCACAGTAACAAGCACAGAAGTTTTGGATGGAACATAGCTCGCACCACTTTCCCGAAAGAGGCTCACTTTTTCTAACCCTAAATACCAGTGCTTAGCATACCAGTGCCCAACACTGCTCTGCATGCCAACGCCCAGCAAACGAGTGCTCGGCCTTGCCGTTGAATCCGACCTCGCAGCCTAGACTATCAATGTTGATATGGGTCGGTAAGGAAACATACATAAGCTGCGAAGCGTCCCTCGCGGAGGGACGCTATAGCGACCAGATCTGAAACGCCGAGCGAAGACTAAAAAATCTGAAAATAATTTCGTTTTCGAGCGGTTAAAAGCTGCTTTATCGGCTATCAATATGCCTGGGGACCGAATTAATGGCAATTGAGACACCCCAACGCACGATTGTCGAGAACTCTAACCGCATAGAGCTCTTCATAATATCTTGTCCCGGACGCAACCTTTGTAGTCTATGGGATCGTTGAAAAACATGAATGGGATGAATGCGAGATCATTGGGGAGAACGCATCAGCGATGAGGGATATCGATTCTCCAGCCCTAATTCCGTCATCCCACTTGGCACGTTTGTAATACGTCAAGGAATTCAGTTGGCAAATTAAACGATCGCGAACGCAATGCTTCGAGATTTTATCAACCTTAACATTTACCCAGTCGCTAGTCTAATCGTCGTAAGACAAACGATGGGGCAAGGCCTCCAGTGACCTTGTTCACGGAATCGCTAGTCGGCGACATCAAACGCTCAGCTCACCAACACTTCCCACCAACACTTCGACTGATCTTGAAGTGAAGGTTGTTTCGATCTTTTTTTCTATTGGGAGAACTTCCGTGCGAAGTAGACAAAACGCCTTTACCCTTGTTGAACTCCTGGTGGTTATCGCGATCATCGGAATCTTGGTAGGACTTCTTTTGCCGGCAGTTCAAGCGGCTCGTGAAGCCGCACGACGAATGCAATGCTCGAACAATGTGAAGCAACTAGCACTCGCTTGTCACAACTACGAAAGTACGTTTCGCTCGTTTCCTGCCGGAGGTATTGTTACTTACACGGCTGCAGCGCGAGCTGCTCTAACGCCAACCAACTTTTGCACCACCGGGTCCGACCGAACTCAAGCCCCGTGGACCGTGTTGATCCTGCCATTCGTGGAAGATTCTAACCTATATTCGAAGTTTGATTTCACGAAAACGTTCACAGGTTCATCTAATATCGTCGGTCAAGCGCCGAACGCAGATTTATTCAAACTCAATTCAGCAAAATACCAATGCCCCTCGGACCCTAATTCACAATCAACAGTCAACAATAGCAACTATTTAGGCGTTCAAGGTGGCGGACCAGCAACCGGTGTAGGCGCGGCACCATGTTCAACCCAATTGGCGCAACGAGTGTTCTTTCAGAGCGGCGTTATCTACGCAAACTCTCGGACACGTATGGCTGATATAACGGACGGAACGACGAATGTGTTCGTGATCGGAGAGAGTCGCTATATGCCAACTCCCAACATGCGAACTGATGGTTTCCATGCAGGTTGGGCCTCCAGCGTTAAGGCAGATAACGCGTTCGCCGTGCCTCTGACGTTTGCTGGTGCCGTATTACAGATCAATGCCCAAAAGACTTGTGCACCAGGAATCGCAGATTGCTTTAATTTCGTCAGTCGACTATTCGGAAGTCAACACACAGGTGGTTGCACTTTTGGAATGTCCGATGGCTCGATCCATTTTGTTTCTGAGAATATCGACATCAATCTGTATCGTCAAATGGCAGTCCGCAACGATGGCCTTCCGGTTGGCGGATTCGCTCCAAATTAACGATTACTTCATCCTATAGCACTTTCCACTTCTTAGGGTTGCCCATGAGATTTAAAAAGTTCCGGTTGATTGACATCCGATGTACATTAGCGCTCTCATTGATTGTGATCTGTATAAGCGGATGCGGGCCCAAGGCCGACATGAAGAAATTCACTCTGAACGGCACGGTCACAATGTCCGATGGAAAGCCCGTTCCAGCCGGCGAGATCAATTTTGAACCGGATGGTCAAGCTGGTAATAAGGGGCCTGCATCAATGACCCAAATCAATGGGGGGAAGTACTCTTTATCCAACCATGGCGGCGTGGTTGGTGGGAAGTATATCGTCACTATCATGCCTTACGACGGTAAGGCCGCAGGAGAGTCCACCCAAGGAATGCCGCTCGTGAAAACACCGCACGTCGAAAAAGTCGATCTGCCAAACGAGAACACGACGAAGGATTTTGTGGTTAAATCGAAATAACTCTCGCCACCCATCGACGTTCGCTTCTACGAGTTCCAACAGATGAGATGTCGAATTGGTGTTTGGTTGTCGCGCAAATGCCCTTTTGTTCGACGCTCAGCCACAACACCAAATTGTGTTGAAGCACTATTGAAGAGCAGAACAAACCACCGTGCAAGACGGCGGTATTCCTCCCGCAGTGGTATGAATTACGCAGGCTTTCCCATTGCTGTCATTGTTTCAATCAAAACTCGCCCTCCCCAAAAGCAAGGCTGTTATTGTTACCATCGACTCGCCTATCAGTTGCAGTCGGATGGGTGGCGGCATCTTACCTTGACTCTGTCTCGAGAACATGCGAAACGATCTGGTGTGTGAATGCAGGGGCGCGATCTTTCGATTCGAGTAAATCTGGGATGCCTTACGGACTCTACCTTTCCGCAGCGGGCGCTAACGCTCAGAGCCATCGGCTGGAAACGCTCAGCCATAACTTGGCGAACATCAATACGCCCGGCTTTAAGCCGCATTTATCGATCCTGCAAAGCAGGCCTACTGAAGCTGTTGAAAGCGGCGAGGCGACGGCCGGTAGCGGTACGATCGACGACTTGAGCGGTGGAGTCGCTATCCAACCCAATGTGACGCAATTCAACCAAGGTCCAATTCAACAGACCGGCAAGAAGACCGACTTTGCGATCAACGACAAGGAGAGTTTCTTTGCAGTTCAACGTGGCGACAAACAGCTGCTGACTCGCGCTGGCAACTTTCTCTTCGATTCAAGCGGAACCCTTGTCACGCCTAACGGCGATAAAGTCCTAGCAAGCTCTGGTGAGCCTCTGAAGATTGAGACAGGCATTCCCTTCGAAGTTATGGACGGCACCATTATTCAAGGTGGACAGCAACGCTCTTTAATGCTTATGCAGCCCAAGGAGCCCGGAGATCTGGCTAGAGTTGGTGATAACCTCTATCAACCTCTAACTCCCGCAACACCCGTTGCGGACAGCAAACGCAGCATCCTCAGCGGAGCTTTGGAGTCTTCAGGAGTTGCCCCGACAACGGCCATGATGGAACTGATTGAATCATCACGAGTCTATGAAGCCAACGTGCGTTTAATTCAGTCTCAAGACCAAGCCATGGGACAACTCATCAGCCGCGTTCTCCAACAAGGTTAAGCAGCCTAGGCTTCCAGCCGCAACGTAGCCTAGGCTTCCAGCCTGGGGAATTCAAAATCCACTAGCAAGCTGCCAGCTTACCACACCAAGTCGAAAACATAAGGTAATCAACCATGAGCATACAAACGTTATACACCGCCGCGACCGGCATGGATGCCATGCAGACCAAGCTCGATGTGATCGCTAATAATTTGGCGAACATCAATACAACTGCCTTCAAGAAGGACCGCGCGAACTTCGAAGACCTTTTGTATCGCAACGACCAGTACCCCGGTATGCTCGACGCAAATCAATTGCCGACTCCTACTGGCACACAAATCGGACTCGGCACAAGAGTTCAAAGCACTCAGAAAAACTTTACTCAGGGCACGCTTCAGGACACGGGTCGGCAGCTGGATTTAGCCATTGAAGGGAGCGGCTTCTTGCAAGTTCAAGATCCGCTCTCGCAAGGCGTGCTCTACACTCGCGCCGGCAATCTCGACATCAATGCTAACGGAAACTTAGTCGTCGGATCCGCGCAAACGGGTCGCCTAATTGATCCACCCATTCAAATACCGCAAGACGCGTCAAGTATTTCGATCAGCCCGAACGGTCAAGTGATGGTACGACAAGTTGGAAACACTCAACTGCAACAAGTTGGGCAGTTGCAAATGGTGCAGTTCATCAACCCTGACGGCCTGCTGAAAGTCGGCGAGAACATGTACGCACAAACCGACGCAAGCAGCGCTCCGATACAAGGCGACCCTGGCACAAACGGCCTCGGCACCATTCGGCAGAACTCGCTGGAGTCCTCCAACGTCGAGCCCACGCAAGAACTGATCGACTTGATCACGACCCAGCGCGGCTTCGAGCTCAATTCGCAAGCTGTACAAGCTGGCGACCAACTGCTGCAACAAATCGCAAACCTACGGCGGTAATCGTGGCTATTTCACGTTCAGTCTTCGCGCTCTTGTGCCTAAATTTTTTCGGTTCAGTCATTGCTACTGAACCGATATCCCTACGACTGCGCGAACAACCCGTCGTCGAAGGACAAGTGGTCCGCGTTGGCGACTTGATCGAAGTCTTAAATGGTCGCTGCCAGCAGACTGACGATCTACTTCAATTGCCCATTGCACCTACTCCACGTGAAGGCTCGCCGCAGACCTGGACCCGAGCTGATGTAGTTCAGCATCTTGAACTGCGAGGACTGCATGCGACTGCTGTTCGTTGGATGGGCTCCGAGCGGACTCAACTGCGCCGCGGCAAACCCATTGAAGCAAATACCAACGGCGATAGCTCGACTAACTTGAACAGAGTCAGCCAAACCATTCCAGGCCGAACTCAATCCCCAGCCTTCATCCAAGAGCGGTCCGTCAAGCAAGCTGAAATGTTGATCAGTCAAGCCATCACTGAATACGTAACGCTCAAATCTGGCGACCGGACCGCTTGGCGAATCTCCTTGACCGTCCCGCCAAAATACGTTTCGATCATGCAGGTGAAAACCAATATCGTATCGATCGGCGGGGGGCACGAACCTTGGGAAGGCTCACAGGATTTTGTATTCGAAGTCAAGGATCGTGGGGCATTGGTGACGGTATCGATTAATGCCACGCTAGAGCTGCCGCCGATGATCGTAGTTTCCAAACGTGCTCTGCGCCGCGAAGAAATCATCACCGCTGAGGATTTAACGTACAGCCCAATTCCGCAGCGCGGGGCCGCCGATCCCTCCCATTACTTTGCGGACATCGAAAAACTGGTCGGCAAGCAAATGCGTCGCAGTGCAACAACGGGTCAACCCCTCGAAGCTCAATTTGTGGGCAACGCGGTGGTTGTAACCCGCGGCGAGATGGTTGAAGTCGAATCGGTCTCCGGAGACGTTGTCGTTACGACGAGCGGGCGAGCCAGCGAAAGCGGAGCCGTCGGCGACCTGATCGGAATTGAACTGTTGCCATCTCGCAAACGCATCAATGCATCCGTCACTGCACCGATGAAAGTCCGCGTTTCAGCCGTGTCCGCCCGAACTACGAACTAGCCGAATCAATCGAATCACATTGGAGTGTCGTCAATGCACGTCATAAAACACCTTGGATTGTCCGCCTCACTCGCGATTGCGTTTCTGCAATGCACTGCATCAGAGTCGGCGATTGGTCAAAACAATAGCTTGTTTCAAAATCCACTTCCAGAATTCATTCCGCCGCCACCAGGCAGCGGGCAAGTTGCAACTCGTCGCCAACCGATGACGATCGAAACGGGCAGCCTCATTTCACCTGCGGTACCAAGCTTACCGCAATTCGCGGCCGCGAGCTGGACTTACCAGCCGCCGCAAGAGCCACGCGCACTGCACCTACACGACATCGTCAGCATTCGTGTCGACGAGACCGCACGCATGAGTGCTGAAGGTCGCGCATCGCAGCGCAAAAATGCACTCTACGACGGCGTCATTAGTGATTGGCTTCGGTTCGATGGCTTCGACACTGTGAAACCAGCTACCCAAACCGACGGAGCGCCTGCCGTTAAAGGCCAACTCAATACAACCTATCGAGCAAACTCGGACGTTATAACTCGTGAAACCGTCACCTTCAATATCGCCGCAGAGATCGCCGACATTCGCCCCAACGGCAACGTAGTTCTCGAAGCTCATAAATCCATCTCGAACAACGACAACCGTTGGGAAGTATCGCTAAGTGGCATTTGCCAGTCCGAAGATATCGGCCCCGACAACGTAGTCCTCAGCCGAAACCTCATCGACTTGAAAATAGACAAACGCGAAAACGGACAAGCCCGTGATGGCTACCGCCGTGGTTGGTTGACTGAGTTCCTCAGCCGAATTCAGCCGTTTTAAATCTGTAGCTGGTTTCGTAAGAAACCGGGTGAACCCACTAACCAACCTCGCACGATCCGTAGCTGGTTTCGTCCGAAACCGGACGAACCCGCTAACTAATTTTGCCACATCCGGTTTCTAACGAAACCAGCTACAACACAGGTACAGGTCACTATGTTTTCACTTCTTCGTCGAGACTCGCTAACTAAAGCTGCTTGCAGTTTCGCGATGGCTCTCCTCGTCGCAATTTACTTCAACTCGATCAGCACAGTTCGCGCCGGCGATCAACTTATGTTGCGAGATATTTGCCGGCTGAAGGGGCTTGAAGAAAACACCCTTCAAGGACTCGGATTGGTCGTTGGTCTCAAGGGAACCGGTGATGGCAAGATGAAACCGACCGCTCGCGCGCTTGCGAGGACGATGCAGCTCATGGGCAGCAACATTTCGACCGATGCGCAGGGACTCCCGAAAATTGAAGAGCTTGCCGATGCGAACAACATTGCACTTGTTTTCGTCACTGCCGAAGTGCCACAAGCCGGTGCTCAGCAGGGCGATGTACTCGATTGCAAGATCAGCGCGGTGAGTGCCAAAAGCCTCGAAGGCGGTACGCTTATGCTTACTCATTTGGTTGGTCCGCGCGCCGACCGACCTACCGTGTATGCACTTGCTCAAGGCCAAATAACGATTCCCAATCCTGCCATACCGACCGGAGGGACGTTGCACAAAGGGTGCAAAATGGAAGCCACCATTCGCAATAGCTTTGTGGCCGACAACAAGATCACTCTCATCGTCGACCCCGACATCAGTAGCTTTTCGGTCGCACAAAACATTGAAGACGAGATCAACAATCTCAATCGCAGCGGACTCAGCGGCCTGAACTCTGTCGATCAAGGTGGAGCCGGTGAGCAATTGATGATCGCCCAAGCGATCGACTCGCATCACGTCGAAGTCACCATTCCAAAGCACTACCGAACGTCGCCTGTTAAGTTCATTTCGTTAATTATGGACGTTCAACTGCGTTACCTCCAGAATACTAAACGCGTTGTCATCAATGAACGTGAAGGGGTTGTCGTGATTGGCGAAGATGTTTTGATTTCACCTGTTGCCATCACTCACAAGAACCTCGCCATCGAAGCCCGTCCAGGTCAAGACGCCTTCGTTGGTCTCGACATCGACAATCCCAATCAACCCCGCACCAAACTTAAGAACCTCACCGAAGCCCTCAACAAGCTGGACGTCCCTACTGACGATGTCATCTCGATTATCAAAGCCCTCAAGACGCAAGGTGTGCTTTACGGCGAACTCGTCCTTCAGTAGCTTTGCAATTCTCGACTCACTTCCAATCACTCGCGTGAAACCAAATGGAACTATCATCCAATCAAGCATCCCCTGCCACGTCAAACTATCTCGTGCGGCAGATTAACACTCCCGGCTCGGGCGTTCAGACCGCTGATACATTTATTTCGCAGCTAGCCGGTCAGCTCAACCAGACTTCCAGCCTTCAGCAATCCGAAGGACTCACTGTCAACCACCCGTCTTCAAATACCTCTGCATTAATTGACCAACTATCAAAAGATCCCTCGGAGGCATCACCCGAACTTCGCGAAGCCTTCAAGGACTTTGTTGGACAGACTTTTTTTTCCGAGATGATCAAAGCCTGCCGCAGCAGCCAGAAGCCCTCAGCCTACTTCAACGGCGGTCGGGCGGAAGAGATTTTCCAGGGTCAGCTAGACCAAGTACTTTCTGAAGAGCTCAGTAAATCCAGCGCCGACAAGATTGCCGACCCCATGTTTGAGTTATTCATGCTCAAACGTCAGAGTTAGCGCAGAAGCATAGGCTTCCAGCCTGTGTCTCGCGTATTTATTCCCACTTATCTTCCCGAACTGCCCTCCCGACTTGCCCTACCCGCTTAGACGAGAATTCACTGCAAGTCGCGTCACTGAAAGAACTGAGAATTTCCTCCCACTCTGGCTTTTTCACAGAACTTGCCCGATTTTCACAAACCCAACGCCTTAGCTTGCCCACTCCAGCCGTCGTCGTTAGGTGCTCCTTGACAAAGTCGCATTAACCCCCATAATTTTGTGCGTTGGCTACGGCCAGCCAAATTCGGGGGATTAGCTCAGTTGGGAGAGCGCTTGCATGGCATGCAAGAGGTCATCGGTTCAAGTCCGTTATCCTCCATTTTAAGTCCTTAAACCACAACGACTTACGACGACAGTTCTGGGGCCTTTTCTTGGGGCCATTTTCTGGGGCCTTTTTGGGGCCACATTTAAAATTCAATCCGACTGGCTCGATGAGAATACTCATCATCGAGCCTTTTTCGTTTAGGGCCGACCCTCCGCCTTCCCGTTTTTCAACATTGCGGCTGCGTTTCCTTGACCTACTAACTGGGAGACGCTTTAGCATGCTGTTGGATTCACCGCCGCTCGTAAAACGAATTGACCACCGGCTGCTTTGTGTAGTTGGGACCAGCTTCATCGGCTCCAACATAGGCAAACGACAATGAGAGTGTTCGATGACCTTCGCACCTAATGAGACGCTTACTCGGCTGGTACTCAACGCCTGCCTGTCGTAACTCTCTGGCAAAGACTCTGCTCGGTGATCCATTTGGATTGAGTCGCAGATTTCCAGTGTCGAGATCTGCAATGAAAAGCCCATCGTGGTTGAGCCAAGAACAGGCACGAGCGATTAGCCCCAGCTTATCACCGATGTAGTGCAGCCCATGAATGCAAGTGATGAGATCGAACACTCCCGCTGGACTCCAAGTCGAAAGCGAAGCCTCAATCAGAGTCAATTGCTTTGCGTTGTTTGGCACGAACATTCCAACCAAGTCCACTCCAATGATCTCGAATGGTAGTTCATCACGTTCGATGATGGTTGCCGCTTGGATCAAAGCCTTACCCGTGCCGCAACAAAGATCAAGCCATCGAGCTTTTCCATTGCTTCCTACATTGTCACCAAGAAAATTGAGGGGTTGGAAACCAATTTCAACGTCGTAGCCGTTAGTCCCGCTCAGGTCACGCTCACGATTCATGCAGCAATTGGCTACGACGGGTGATTGCTCAAGTTCTTTATCATCGTTGTAAAGCATATTGGTGCGCAATCAAAAGCTAACTGAGCATTTCGATCCTGAGCTTTCCTGTTACTTTGCCAGTTGTCTTATCAATAGGGAGTAACATGCTCATAAGTCATCGTGTAGCGAAAGCGGCCTAATGCGAAACCGTTGAAAGCTGCGAACCCGGTTTAATGTCGAATCGATTGACCTTTCCGTTTTCGATTTGGAAAACATGCCCCACTATTTCATCGAGTAAGAGCTTACCTTCAAGGTCGTGGACGACTTGATGAACTTCCACGACTATTGAACCATCTTCGACAGTGCTAACTTTCAACGGATCGACATGGGGATCGATAACTGCCCACTGATTCGTCCAATACTCCCTTACAGCCGCCGTTCCATACACATGGGAGTTTTCCATGCCATTTGCCCAAACGACGTTTTCTGCGAGATTTGAAAGTACGCCATCGATATCCCTTGCATTGAAACGGTCATAGAGGCGCTCAATCAATTGCTCGTTTTCGGACATTTTTGTAGCTTCAGATTTGACTTACATTCGTGGAATCGGCACCGCCAATGATACCCTGCTGCATTGGAAGCAGGAATCTAAAATGCTAGGCCGACGAGTAAGCACTTCGTCTTGGGACCGACAACTACTTGTAAAGCGTAACAGGACTGCTGCTGAAAAACGAGTTCATGCTTTTGAACTAGCCTTCCTGCACTTCTCTCTGCAATACTTGACCTGCTCCCAGACTTTCTCCCACTTCTTTCGCCACTTGAACGGCTTCTTGCAAGCGATACAAATCTTTTCTGGCAGATTGGGTTTCTTGTGTGTCATTGGAGATAGGCGTGGTCGGCGTTTGAGTCTGGGTGTTTAAGGACTAGTCAGCCTTCAAGCCCAATCAAGATCGTCGTCTCCAACTTGGATGTGTCATCGCAGTGATGGCCGTAAATTTCGAGTGAATGAGAGCCAATGATTTCGCCCCGTTGCTCAAGTTCTGCTTTCAAGTCTCGCCATTTCTGCGGTAGTGCCTGATATGGTCCGATATGAACGTGCTTCAAGTAGCGATTCAACTGGAACTCTAACGACTCAAGCGGCTGAGCGCTTGAAGGAGTTCCTTGTAGTTCAACGCCAACGAACATTTTTCCATCTGGAAGGTAAACCCAGTGGTTGATGCCTGTCGTTAGAATATGCGCCGATTTGACCACTTGCCACATGTCGTTCATGAGACGAAATCCAACTTCGCCAAAGCGGTTGTCCTCGACGACGCCGCTGAAACCGTGCAGTTTGAATTGAATTGGCTGGTCAACGATTTCGATTTGCATATGAGCGCTGCCTCGTGCCTACTGTCGGTCGTTATTAATCTTCTTCTTTTCCAAGGCTTTCGTAGCATTCATGCAACTTGCAAGCAACCTCTTCCGTCACTTTCAATTTGGAAACGTCCTCGACTCCCATCGAAATGGCGAGCAAAGCTCCCAACAGATTTCTTTCTTCTTCATCGGTCAACAACTCATCGTTCAGATACTTCTCGTGGTAGTCAATCCATGCTGCCGTGATGCTAATCCAGATTCCAACCTCGTTTTCGGGATGCATGTCCCGCATGAAGCTTATTTCAAACTGCTCCAAAGTCGTGTCAAGGTAAGGCCCAATCAAGTCGTAGACCGTTTTGACCTGTAACAAAATCTCTGGCGAGAGTGAATCGTGGCGAATTGGTCCTGCGCTGAGTTGTTTAGGATCGATGTATTCTGGCTCGCCCATTTGTTCACCGTGTTTCTTTGTTGTTTCTGAAGCCTTACTTACAACAAATTATCCAGACCGTTCATACCTGTGAGTCAGTGCAACAGCGACTCGGTATAAGAAAAAAGAACGGATGGGATATATTCGTCCCAATTTGGCTTTACCTTGTCATATATAATTGAGAGTGCTGCACTTAGATATCTATGGAACCTTTCTATGCTCGAATTGCCTGTGGGGTTGTAACCAGAGGTGGTGATCATTTGGGTCCCCATGCGTGCTGC
>JANNNN010000320.1:0-4277 GCA_031398555.1 Planctomycetia bacterium
GATGGAGTTTTGAACATGGATACACAGGATAAACAAGATGAGAAATTAAGATCCTGTACATCCTGCCCATCCATGTTATTGTTCCGAACTCGAAGCTTGCGGAGAATGGTGAATACAACCTCCGCGGGGAACGATGCGGGACTTCGGAGCGCGGGCGTCCCCGCCGGCTGAACCCGCGAGTTGACTCGAATACACAAACGAATTCGATTACTTACGGCAAAGCGAGATCGTCAAACCCACTTGCAACACACTTAGCCCCCGTGCGGGCGAGGACGCCGCGCTCCGAAAAACCGGTCAATTGTTCTGGCAGCTTCTGCGAACGCCTGCGTATTGCACATAAGTCAGCCGTCTCCGTTTCGCCTGCTAATAGGCGGAACGCCGGTTACACCCATCGAATGACTGCATGCGGAGTAGCTCAGTTTCGTTGCAGACGCCCTGGACGACTGCGTTTGTCCAGCATCTAAGGAACCGAACGACGCCCTGCAAAGTGGAGTCTGAGGAAATTCTGGCGGGCGCATGTTTTAGCGTCGCAGGGCCAAATGTCGGCGGCGGGAGTTCATCAGTTGACCTGCCAACATACTCACTGCACTCATCGCAATTACTAAGCTTGGCCATGCAACCGGCAGCAGTAACCAAGCGAGCACCGCCAAGAATGCCCAATACAGCCACGGATGCATCGCTAAAACTGCGTTAGTACGGTTATATAAACTTTTGAACATTAGATATAACAGGCCGCTACAAACAACTAGCGCCACGGATGCAATCGCAATCGGTGTTGTCGCTTGTTCAGCCCGTTCAGGCGCGAATTCTAGCGTCAGCTCGGCATTCGCTACTTGATTTGGCAATTCGACGAGATACCATTCGGCGTTTTCCCGCGGCAGTTCCAACAGAGTTGAGGCAGACGATTTACTAGAATCGATCGCAAACAGCACTGAGGACTCACCGCCCAGCAAACGCATACTATCCGTTTCCGAACTCTCAGGTAGTTCGGTGTTGCGAAGTTTAGTTTTTGACACGGTAGTCTGTTCAAGATACCAATTCCAGAATTCACCAACTGTATCGCGAGTACTTTCTGTCGGATTGTTTGAAGCCGCTAATGCTTGGGCCCCTTGTAGTCCGACTACTTCAGGACTCCAATTCCGCATCCACCCCACGAACTCATCCGTTCGCAAATCGGACGCAACCGGAAGTGACTTCATCAGCAATTTCTTCCATCGATCCGCTAGAATTGCATCGACCTGGGTAGCCGCCATTCGCTCTCGCACATTCAATTTTGAAGACTCGCCCCCTTGCTTGTTAGTCGCAGCACTTTCCAATTTTGCGCTCCACATTATCGCAATCGGCATCTGCTCGATCCCTGCCGCGTCGATGACGGGCAATTGCACACTAAACTTTTCATGCGATACATCACCCTGAACTCGAGCGGGCCATTGTAGAAGTACTCGTAGTTGAACCGGTAAGTAATTCGGTTGCATCAAGACTCGCACCAAGTTCGGCTTAACAGCTCGCCAGACCGCACTGTTTGAGCTTGCTTGAATTCCAATCAGTTGAGCCGAGTTGGGCAGTTTGAGGGCAATGTCTAGGTGATTGTTCGGATCAATCCAGTAGTTAATTGCGCCAATTGTATTGCCTTCGCTGTCTTCGTCCAAAACCGCCCATGCAGATAGCACCTCCGCCGGATTACTTTCCGCTTTATTTAGCCGCCACGTCACTTGTTGTTGCGAGTCACTTATTTCAAAGTAGTCGAAGTTATCGCTGGCCAGTGTCAAACCAGAATTCGGCATCCAGTCGTCGGGCAGCATGCGCCCTGCTCTTAACCATCTGACGGGCTGGTCGTCGAGCTGTTTTGGCAGCGCCAAAGTCGGTCTGCTTACCTCTGTTCCAAATAAGTAAACATCTGGAATGGAGATATTCTGAGAAGATCCTAGAGTCGGTAAACGAAATGCGAACTTAGCCCGCGACGTACTGTCGCCCGACGCTTGTGGAATTAGACATAAAGTCGAACGACCGGCAGCCCCTGACGCCGTTATGCGATACGGTGAACCGGATGACTCAATTGAATCGCGGATAGTCGTCGGTATATCAAAGAACACAAACTCGGTCGATTTTTCTGCGGACACCAAAATTTCAACCGATGCACGCCAGCCCTGTTCGGTTCGAGCTAGCGACATAACGTTCGCAACGACATTGACCGGCAATCGCTTGTGAACTTGGAAGTTCATGGGCAACTCTGCGGAATCACGATAGTTCTGTGCCAACTCAACAGTACCGACAGGCGACGTCAGATTCGAGAGCATAGAGGTTGGATCAACAATCGGCTGGGTAAACGTCAAGCCGTTTTCGAGCTCACCATGGCCGGCATCAAGAAAGGTGCACAACAATTCCGCGCCGCAGTTCACTTGATAGGTCGATTTGGAAATAGCCGCATCGTTCAACACTATACGCGGCAAACTGGTTGGTTCCGTCGAATTTCTACTTAGCTGCAATTGTATTTCGAGCAGGCGAACCTCTGTTGGGACGCGAGCTACGTTGACTAACATGAAGCTTCTCTCGCCAGGCTCGCTCACCTGATATTCAGTTTCCAAACCATTCACTCGAATCGTTTGAGGTTCAGCATCCAAAGGAATCTCCAGTTTTAGAACCTGAGCTTCGGTCGGCTGTGACCATGTTGCACGATAATCCAGCATTGTTTTTGAGTTATGCAACTGCAACTCACAGACTTCATCGACTGTGGCGACGTCACTCGAAAAACGCTGAATCGAACCACTAATAGCTCCTGTAGGAACTCGCCATAAGTCGGTCAATGGCGGTTTGCCAGAATCCCATTCCAAATCACTGCTGGCTACATTTAATCGACTCCAAAACTCACTACCCACTACTTTCCAGCGTGATTTACCCGCGACAGATACTGCTAAAGTCCGGCCCGTCGATGGACTCTCGGACAGTGACAAAAACGGTACAGCCAAGGCGGACATCGTTTCCCCATAGCGAGGGACGGCCGACACTCGGATAATGGCGCGATCACTCATAGATTCACGGTTTACCAAGTAGATCCGACGATTTCCACCAGACGAGAGTTCGTTCGAAACCAGTTTAAAATCGCTCCACTCCGTGCCAACAGGCTCCCAGCCTGCATCGAGCATTACGTGCAATTGCTTCGGCAGCGACCTTGCACCATTGATCCGAAGTTGACAATCAGCCACAGTTTGGCCTTCGCTAAAATGCAACCAAGTATCCGCTTGAGGTACGGCCAAGTTAGGCATTGGATTGCGTTGGAGGCGGGATGGCCATTCAACCCGCAGTGCATCGGTCGGACCCAGGTCGGCGGTCCAACTGGAAGTAGCCAAACGTCTTACCAAGCCAATCGATTTAATATTCACATCTAAAGTATCGTCGGCAAGAACGTCTAAAGTAGACGAAGCAATCCTCGGGATATCAACTTCGATCGCGGTTCGGTCAACGTTCCCGTTCGTTGTGGGAATCAACTGCAACCTTAATCGAACACGCCCCGTTTCAGGCGGGCGATAGGTGATTGCATCAGCAGTCTGCTGCAGGCGCGGACCAATGAAAACCCCTTGCCCAGAAACTGAACCGCGGAGTAACTGACACTGATTCGATTTGAATGGCAGACGTAACGCGAATTCAGTTGAATTAAAGACCAAATCAAATTCTGCAGTGAACTCTTGTACATAACTCTCCTTCAAACTTGTCCCGCCACTGATCTTGAGCATGTATTTTGCACCGAGGATCTGTGGCGTTTGCTCTTCGCTGTCCCGGCTATCAGAGTTGTTTAGCAGATTCATCAATTTACGGGGCGCGTAGACATGCTTTGCCGAAAGTTCACCATCTTCATTCAATGGGATAAGAACTCCGTAAGTAATCGGCAATTTTTCGGTGGGTTGTGCAAAGGATAACTCCTGTGCACCGCAAATCGATGCACTGCATAGCAAGATCAGAGCTGTATTCGAGCCCACTCGCACGATTGTAGAACCTCTTCGTACGGCACTATCCTGACCGCGGGTGCCAGATACAACTTGAATCAGCCGCGCCAAAGCACCACCTATGAAACATAGCAGCGTCAGTTGTGCACCGCCGATAAAAGCTGAAGGAACCAGTAGAACGGCGGCGAAAGAAAGCGTTATGCAAAACCACCACCAGGCTATACGGTTCCCTAAAACCCAGAAAGCAAGGCCAGCGCCGATCAACAATGTCGCTACGCACATCGCGCACAGCGAAGATCGATCAAACAACAGTGTTTCAGTGATCATGGCCTCGCT
>JANNNN010000337.1:0-1899 GCA_031398555.1 Planctomycetia bacterium
CCTGGCGCGTATCGGGCAGTTGTTTTTCAACCGAGTCTTCAACAACCGCCCGCTGAGAGTTTCACTGTCGTTGCACCGCCCGGCGAGCAAGCCAACCTGCGAGCCGATTGGAATGCGATGAAACAACTGGCAGAACAATCACGAGGTCGCTTCTACCTTGCGCATGAAGCTCAGCGATTGTTCGAAGATCTGCCCCCCGGCAAACCGGCTCGGCTGGGCACTCTGCCCCCTCTACCACTCTGGAATTCGCCATGGGTCGCGGCCGCGTTTGTGATTCTAATTACAACTGAATGGCTATTGCGTCGCCGATCGCGAATGCTCTGATCAACTAGTATGCGGAACCCGCTGGCCTTGTGCTTGTCGTCGCATGGGGTAGGATGCGAGTGGCGATTTAGCGAAAGGGCTTGTGCCAGTAGCGCCCCGATTCCAACATTAAAAGGTGAAGCAATGGTTATCAGCGAGCTGAAAACATCGATTCAAACAGAGCTGGTGCGGTTGCAGTTGCATCCTGTTAACTTGGATGTCGTTTCTGAAGAGAATGGCCAAGTGTTACTTCGGGGCAGCCTGCTAACCTTCTGGAAAGTTCCCAAGACTGTTGAAGCGGCTTGGTTTCTACACCTACTCACGACTCTGCCCAATAATCTGGGTCCAGAGTCAACCATGAACGCATTTGCGGCCGCAATTGCTGAAATTCCCGCCAAATAGGTTTTATTTGACAATTCGGAATCGTAGTTTTTCAGCACCCATTGGAGGGTGGTACAATAGTTCTTGTTGTTTTTGGGCTAGTTTCTGCCGGGACAATGGCCCCCGTGGTTTTTGGGCCACTGGGCTATTCGGACGGGACAAATGGTCCCATCCTACCTGCCATTCCCGAAATGTTCGACACTCAGTGATTGCCGGCTCGCTGTAAATACAGCTGATAGCGATCTTGCATTTCTTGGACGCTATCGCCGCCGAATTTTTCGACGAGGGCTGCGGCGACTTCAAATGCTACGACGTGTTCGACAATCACGCTGGCTGCGGAAACTGCGCATACGTCACTGCGCTCATAGTTGGCTCGCATGGCTTCTTTTGTATCCATACGGATCGAATCAAGCGGCTTGCGAAGCGTGCTAATCGGTTTCTTCGCCGCTCGAACCACCAGCGGCTGGCCATTGGTCATGCCGCCTTCTAGGCCGCCAGCGTTATTTGTCGGGCGGACGTAGCCGAGGCTGGGCAAGTGCTTTTGGCTTACGTCGTAGTGGATTGCATCGTGAACTTGCGAACCTGGCAATCGCGCGGCTTGAAACCCCATCCCGATCTCGACGCCTTTGATGGCTTGTACAGCCATCACGGCTTGTGCGAGGCGACCGTCCAACTTGCGATCCCACTGAGCGTGTGTTCCTAAGCCTATCGGCAAGCCTTCTACGCGGACTTCCATGACTCCGCCGAGCGTATCGCCATCTTCGGCCGCTTTGTCAATCAGTTTTTCATAATCAGCGTCGCGATTCGGAACAAGCGTGTACACCGAACTGCTATCGCGTAGCTGTCGATGCTCTTCCAAAGCTCCAACAGGCGTTTCGACCGTCAGGCCACCGATCTCAGTTACGTAACCGATTGTTTCGATACCGAACACTCGAAGCAGTTGTCGCGCGACACCCCCCGCCGCGACTCGAACCGCCGTTTCGCGAGCGCTGGCACGTTCGAGCACCCCGCGAATCGAACTGAGGTGCTTGATCGCTCCAACTAAGTCCGCATGACCTGGACGAGGCCGCTCGAGTTCTTTCAGTCGCTCGAGTTTGAAATCTGCATTAATGACTTGCAGAGTGAGCGGACTGCCGAGCGTCTTGCCTTGCCAAATACCGGTTAGTACTTCCAGCTGATCTGTTTCGAGTTTTTGCCTGCCACCCCGACCGTAAC
>JANNNN010000382.1:0-7194 GCA_031398555.1 Planctomycetia bacterium
AGCCCCTGTACCCAATAATCGGTTTCGTGGAACTGAAACTGAGGTCGGAGTGCTCCAGTAAATGGTGTAACTTCCGGTGCCAGCAGGTTAGGGTTAACGATTGGGTCAACTTGATCGCCCGGGCGTACCACACTCCCCCAATAAATCAGCGAGTACCCGGCTGTTGCTCGCAATCGCTTGGTCACTTGATAGCCTGCTGTCAAACCAAATTCAGGAACCATCGTGAACTTGTCGCGATCATAGGTGCCAATGTTTGTCCGCTGAGCGAGGAAGCCGTTGTTGTAATTTGTAACGGTTCCGTTGTCATTAATGGTTGAGTTCCCACTGATGGTTACGGTTTGATGAACGTTGCCAACTCCAACTCGCATCAGTGCGTCAAGCGTCCACCAGCCACGTCGACCCTGCCACAGGAAACCGAGTTCGCCACCATTAAACTGATTACGAGTATCGAAGCGGTCGTTGATCACAAAGCTGCCTGGATTGTTCGCCGTTTGCAGTGAAGTCAATCGTTCTGTGACTTGAAGCGATTCCTTTAGTTCCCAGAAGCGATAGCCCAGGGTTCCATCGAGTCGCGACGAAGTTGGTACGGTTTGACAGCAAAACTCAGAGTATCCACATCCGCTTTTGCAGCATAGTTGCTTTCTGAAGCGAAAGGCGGCACCGTTGAGTTGCGAAGAAACCGAAGTTGCTATCGAACCGGATAGAACGTTTGGAAAGGCGACCAACTCTGCATCTTCTTGGCCAGTTAAAACATTGAAGAACGGACGAGCCAAGCTAGGTGTTCCCGTCGACTGTTGGAAGAAATCTTCCGTCGCTTTTCCTAAGCCTACATATTCGCCTTCGATGCCCAAGCCTGGAAAGCGGTCTAACCACCATCCGAATCGGATACGTCCACCAGATCGCATGTCAGTGAGAACGTCGTCGTTTCCGCCATAAAGTGTGGACGTTGACCCAAGGCCAAGAACGCCAGCATTAGCTCGAGTTGTGCTAGCCGTACTAGTAGTAACCAGCGGCGGCAAATTCATTCCGCTTTGGGACCACGCTAAATATTCAGCATGCACCCAACCGTGCGATGGAAAGCAAATGCAAAAACGTGATGGAGCGCTGCAGGTTGAGCAGTGATCATACTGCCCGACTCCGCAACTGTCGCAACCGCCGCCTCCACATCCGCACCCACCGCTGACCAAACCAGGTTCATGTCCATGAACGTAGTCGTCAACAATGTATTCGCCATCAGTGAGCGGCGCCGCGTCGACATGCTCATCCAGGATCGGCTCACCAGGTTGAACCTGGATGTGACTAGCGGATTTCATGTTTTGTGGTCCGCGGTTTCCAACCAGACGGGTTGGAACTCGATTACGGCTCGATTCTCGAATAACACGTTCTTGAGCAGAGATCGAATTCGATCCACCCACGATTTGTGTAAGAATCAGTGCAATAACGGCTATTGTTCGTTTCACGGTTGCCGCGCCTTCTCTAGCAGTTCTGGCATTTAGGTCCATGCGGCCCCAACGGATAGTGGCCCGCAAATAACCCCCAGCTATTCCAATCTGAGGTTAAATGGATCTATCGGCGCGGCCCTAGCCGCAAATCCAGTGCAACCGAAAAAATCTTCGTAAAAAGAAAAGTCGACCTAATCGGCAAGGCTTAACATTTTTGGATTTGATAGTAAAGCGAGCCACATACTCTGAAAGAGCTACGTCATATAGCCCAGGGATCCGCAGCGGGCTACCCTGGGATAGATCGTAAGTACGGATGAATTTACCCCAAGGGGGTTACATCGGGCTTCCGTCATCCTACATTCGCATGGCAAAATCCCGTTGGGGAACGCTGTGAATAAGTGACCTTTATTTCGCATCCGGTTTCTAACGACACCAGCTACTCTTCGAAGGTCGAGGTGAAACAGCCTTAAAAATACACTTACCACCTCAGTTCGCGCGGGAAATACTCCGCGATCAATTCCTCGTAGAAAGGCCGCAAGTTGGCAACATCCATGCGTTCATCGCGTTTGGTATACAAATCGTATTGGTTGAAATCGTTAACCCAAGCGAACAGCTCGCGATCGCGATCGTCCATCAAGTAACTGTAGTCGCCTTCATGATGGACCGGATAACACGAATGATAGCGAATCATGTAAAGAGCCGGTGGCGGTAAGTAGTCCTTAACGACATGATACAAATACTCATCATGTCCCCAAGACATCAGCACGCTGTCCAAACCACAGTGCTCGCGATAAATCCCAAGTTCACTTTGATAGACAGGGTTCGCACTATCGGGATTGTCCTCGAACGCTTTGTAGAATACAATCTTGTTCGAAAATCTGCAACCAACTGGAAAAGTATCGCCCACTACGGCCCACTGTGGCTCGTCCCACAGGCAAAGTATCTTCCCGAGATCATGAATCAAGCCTGTTAAAATGTACCACCTCGGCCTCCCGGCTTTGCGGATCGCCTCAGCGGTTTGCAGCAAGTGCTCAATCTGGGGCAATTCAATATCTGGATCGCTGTCGTCGATCAGCGTATTCAAATACTCCATCGCTTCCCAAATACCCATCCGCCGTTTATCAAGCGAAAGATATTGAACTCGTTTGGCTTGAACGAACTCCAGGGTCTGGAATTGATGATTTAGTTCGTAGAATTTTTTCACCGAAGGCCTAGCTTCGGCGGCGTAATTGCGAAACGACTTGCCGTCGGCGGCTTGGTGTTGTGGTGCGAGTTGCTGTGGTGCTGGATAGCGCCGGAGTAGATCGTCTTCCCATTCATCCAGAGAAGCCAGCGGATGTGATTCTTTGTTCATTGCAATGTCCGATGAAGATGAATGGTTAACTCAATCCTTGCCAGCGTTGCCGAAGTTGATCGAGCGTTACAGCGGCAATAATTATGACTCCGATCATAATATCTTGCGTCGAGTTTTGAATTCCGAGCAGGTCACCACCGTTGTTAATAACTCCGATGATCGTCGCACCAGCGAGTGTTCCCAAAACAGCGCCACGTCCGCCACTGAGGCTTGCCCCGCCAATGACTACCGCTGCGATGAATTTTAGCTCTTTGCCAATACCGTCGCTTGGGTTGGCTATTTTCACTAATGAAAAAGAGTAGATCCCTGCCATCGCGACCAACAATCCAGCGACCGCGTAAACCATCAGCTTAGTTCCCAAAATGTTCACGCCGCAAAGCCTTGCCGTCGGCTCACTCGATCCGATCGCAAATATATGCCGTCCAAAGACCGTCAGTCGCAATAATACGGCTACAAGGACCGCCAAGAGCAGAGCCAACCAAACTCCCATGGCTACATTCGGAAAATATCCGAGCCAATCCGGCGGATAAGTCGATGTCAAAGTCAACAACCAGTTTGGAATCAGCTTGCGATCAACGAAGACCGTCGAACCACCCGCCAAATGCTTCGCTATGCCCAGAAACACCGTCATCGTACCCAGTGTCACGATGAACGGCGGTATGCGAAGCAGCCCGATCAACAGCCCATTCGTAACGCCGCACATCGATCCGGTCAACAATGCCAAAGCCACTGCCGCCCAAATCGACCAACCCGCATTGATAACGCAGGCCAGCACGGTGGCGCACAGCATCGATGCGGTCCCAGCCGACAGGTCAATGCCGCCTGTGATGATCACCAGCGTCATACCTAGTGCAGCGACAGCCACCGGGGCGGTCATCACTAAAATGACTCGCAGGTTTCGTAGCTCAACAAATTTCCCTTGCCCCCAGGTTTGATCGGCAATTGCAAATCCTGCCGCCACCACGGCCAGAGCTAGCAGCGGCCCAAAGGTATCCAATAGAGGAAAGATGCGTTGCAAGCCACTCGACCGGCCAGACGCGGTAACGGATTTCTCTTCGTCTGAAATCATAGCTGCCTTCGTTCAATGTTCATTGTCATTCAAAGTCCATCGTCGTTGGTAATGGCGACGGATAGTACTTCATGTTCGTGCCACTGCGATTTCGGCCTCACTTCGCGGAGTGTGCCCCGAGCCATCACACCAATCGTATCGCAGACCGCCATCAACTCCGGCAAATACGAACTTACAAAAATGATCGACTTCCCCTCGGCTGCCAGTTCGCCGATCAATCGATAGATCTCCGCCTTTGTACCGACATCAATTCCCCGCGTCGGCTCGTCGAGCAACAGCAAATCTGCTGATTGATGCAAGACTCGGGCGATGGCAACTTTCTGCTGATTGCCGCCCGATAGTTGCCCGATCGGTTGCTCGGAGCCGCGCGCCTTGACTCGTAATTTCTTCATCCAGTCCTTCACCGCGACTTTGCGCTTGCCGAGGAGCAACAAACCGAATCGTGCATACGGCCTAAGTTCACTCAGCGTCAGGTTATCAGCGATAGACATTGACTGCGCAAGTCCCTCTGTCTTGCGATCTTCCGAGACAAAACCGACTCCCGCGCGAATGCTAGAGTTTGGTCGCTGCCTGAGCAGGCGCTCGCGGAACCGAACCGAACCGGCTTGAACGGCATCCAAACCGAATATATGCCGGAGAGTCTCAGTTCGCCCCGCACCTACCAAACCGAATAAGCCAAACACTTCACCTTTACGCACGGTGAAGGAAACACTGCGAGGCGTTGTCGTACCGGTCAAATTGTTGACTTCAAGGACCGGCTCATGAATGGAGTGCTCAACTACCGGAAACAGCGTCTCGACACTCCGCCCAGCCATCAGCGACACAATCTGTTCATCGGAAGTCGCGTCGAGTTGCCCCGAACCGGCTGGCTGCCCGTCACGTAACACAACAAACCGATGTGCGACTCTGCGAATCTCTTCCAAAAAGTGGCTGATATAGATGATCGCCATCCCTTGCGATTGCAGTTGCTGAATAATCGAAAACAAGCGATCGACATCTTGCTTGGGCAGCGAACTAGTCGGTTCATCGAAGATAATAACTTTCGCATTGGATGCCAGGGCTCGAGCGATCTCGACGAGTTGCTTGGCGCCGATGGAAAGTGATCGAACAAGTCGATTGGGCTTAAGATCCGGATGCCCCAGTTGCTGAAGGATACCGGCGATGCGTTCACGTTGCGGCCGGCGGCGCAGGATGCCCAACGCTTGACTTTCCTGGCCCAGCATAATGTTATCTTCGACTGACAAATCGGGAGCTAGGCTAAGCTCTTGATAGATCATCGCCACGCCGGCTGTCCGCGAATCGAGCGGACCGCTTGGTCGAAATGGCCGCCCCCCGATGAGCATTCGTCCCATATCCGGCGAGTGTGCACCGCTCAGCACTTTCATCAGTGTACTCTTGCCCGCTCCATTTTCGCCGATGAGCGCCACCGTTTCACCCGGAAAGACCGATAACGAAACATCTTTCAGCGCGATCGTCGCACCAAAGCGTTTACCAATCTGCTCCATCACCAACAGCGGCTGTTGATTCATTGAACCAACTTTCGATTGGGCCAGACTCACTGGCCGAACTGCTCAGGTCGCAGTAAGCGATCAAATGGCGGCGTGTTTTGATTTTCATTGGTGGCGACGTACTCACCGGTGTTGATATTGGCTTCCACTTTTTTGCCTTGCAAGTGGGCCACGATCGCCAACACCGACTGCTTCCCCATTTCAAACGGATCCTGCAACACGATTCCAGCCACTGTCTTATCACTCAAACCCTTGATAAGGCTATCGCTGGAATCGAAGCCCATGAATTTCACTTTGCCAGTCATTCCCGTTTGTACGAGTGCTTCCAGTGTGCCGTTGCAATTGGGTTCACAGACCGCAAAGATGCCAGTGATTTCATCGCGATACTTGTTCAATACGTTTGTCGCTGCTTCCAAGGCGCTTTCGGTAGTCGTACCTGCATATTGATCTGAAGACAAGACTTTGATGTTCGGCTCGTCTTTCATTGCATCCAAAAATCCTCGCTCGCGTTGCTCGGTGCTTTCACTTCCCTCTTTGTAGCGGAGCATCACCACGCCGCCTTTGTGTCCCATTGCCTCAGCTAGTGCTTTCGCAGCCAATTGCCCACCGCGCAAATTATCCGTTGCCACATAGCTGGTGACTTCGGTCCCGGCCGCCAAGCCACTATCAAAAATCACCACTGGAATCTTTTCCGCTTTGGCTTCTTCCACGACATCAACCAAAGCCTGAGAATGATTAGGCGCTAGCACGATGCCATCCACATCATTGGTGATGAAGTTTTTTACAACGGAAATCTGTCCAATGGTATCTGCTTCGGTCTCGGGTCCTTTCCAAAGCACTTCAACGTTGCCCAGTTCCTTGGCGGCTGCTTCGGCACCTGCATGCACGGAGCGCCAAAACTGGTGACTGGTCCCCTTAGGAATCACGCCAATACGCAGTTTTCCACTTTTATTTCCAGCACCGTTTGAGGATGCAGAATCGTTGGCCGATGGCGAGCAACCGCTGAGACTAAGCAAGGCAATGGCAACTGAAGCCATCACAAGTCGTTGCACGTGAGCGAGGAACGCAAACATGAGAGGAGACTTTCTACACAGGCAGGTACGAAGGGCAGGTACGAAGGGAACACGAGCGACGTTTGCAGTAACAAGTGGGGCGAAATTAACGCCCGACGCATTCTAACTCGCCGCTGCGGCCAAGAATATAACCAACGGATTCGTTTGCGGCCCCATTGCATCCGCGGCTGTCCGGTTTTTCCGTTTGACAATTCCAAAGTAGTGTTTTTTGATCCCCAAACGGCGGACAAGAAGCCAAGAATCCGTTGAAATTTCAGATTTTCCGGCAGATGGACCAAAGGTGTCACTGCTCTGCCGTTAAATAACAACGTTGGGACGCGGCAAACCAACGACACTCCCGCTTCGCCGCAGAATCAATGCACAAGATCATTACAAGGGAAGAATGTCATGCTAATTCTAAGTCGCAAAGCTGGTGAGAAGATTGTGATCGACGACAAAATCGTTGTTGAAGTAGTACGCGTTTGCGGAAACCGGATCACTCTTGGCATCGCTGCCCCTGCGGACGTCAAGATTCTGCGTGCTGAGCTTGAACCCGTTAAAGAAACCACCGCGCCAACTTTATCTGCGTTGAACAAAGCATGCTAGGGCTTTGCTCGAACTGTGAATTAGGGTCGCGATTGATCAGCCGGAAGGCGTTAGAGAGCGTCCCGCTTACGATTATGGTCGTTACGTTAGTTTAGTCTTATCAGCCGGAAGGCGTTAGCCTCCGGTTACGTCTCCAACCGGAGGCTAACGCCTTCCGGCTGAT